>CAWIQV010000057.1:0-27638 GCA_963838275.1 uncultured Gammaproteobacteria bacterium
TACTGTCCTCTACTGGTTCCGGTTGCGGTCTTGCTCACGACGCAACCCATGACCGCGACCGTCATGCCCTCGACGCCTTCGTAGCTGCGCCGCCATTGCGGCATGCGCTGCCGAAGATGGGCCTGGATGCGCTCGGCGAGGGTCTGGAAATAGGTGCTGGTCGTGCGTCCGCAGCCCGGGCAGGCGGTCACGAGCGGCGTGAAGGAGCGCAGGCCCATGGTCTGCAGCAGCTCCTGTGCGACGATGACCTCGCGCGTGCGGTCGCCGCCGGGTTCGGGGGTCAGGGACACCCGGATCGTGTCGCCGATGCCTCGTTGCAGCAGGATGGCCATGGCGGCCGAGGAGGCGACGATACCCTTGGAGCCCATGCCGGCCTCGGTCAGCCCGAGGTGCAGCGGGAAATCCGTGCGCGCCGCGAGTTCGCCATAGACGGCGATCAGGTCCTGCACCGCGCTGACCTTGGCCGACAGCACGATGCGGTCGCGCGCCATGCCCAGTTCGACCGCGCGCTCAGCGCTGTCGATCGCCGAACGTACGATGGCCTCGCGCATGATCTCCTGCGCGCTGCGCGGCGCGCTCGACTGGCTGTTCGCATCCATCATGCGCACCAGCAGGTCCTGGTCGAGGCTGCCCCAGTTCACGCCGATGCGCACCGGACGCTGGTTGCGGCACGCGATCTCGATCATGTCGGCGAACTGCGTGTCGCGCTTGGATCCGCGCCCGACGTTGCCCGGATTGATGCGGTACTTGGCGAGCGCCTGCGCGCAGGCGGGGTGTTCCTGCAGCAGCTTGTGGCCGTTGAAATGGAAATCGCCGATCAGCGGCACCTCGCACCCCAGCTGCCCGAGCCGGTCACGGATGTGCGGCACCGCCGCGGCGGCCTCGGTGGTATTTACCGTAATCCGCACCAGCTCGGAGCCGGCGGCCGCCAGCTGCGCGACCTGGCGCGCGGTGCCCTCGACGTCGGCGGTGTCGGTGTTCGTCATCGACTGCACGACGATGGGCGAGCTGCCGCCGATCGTGATGCCGCCGACCGCGACGCCGCGGGTGGAATGGCGCTTCGGACCCATCGGGTCATTGTACAGCCAAATCGGCGTGGCGATGCGAGGCACGCCGCGAGGCACGCTGCTATCATCAGCATCCGGTCCGCCGTGTCGCCGGCCCGGCCGATCGGAGGCTCATCGGAGGCCGGCTTGGGCAGGCATACCTGTTTATTCGATCTGCATACAGCGCTCGGAGCCCGCATCGTGGACTTCGGCGGCTGGGACATGCCGGTGGCCTACGGCTCGCAGATCGAGGAGCACCATGCGGTGCGCCGGGCGGCCGGCGTGTTCGACGTGTCGCACATGTGCGTCGCGGACCTGCACGGCGCGCGCACCCGCGAGTTCCTGCGCCGGCTGCTCGCCAATGACGTCGCGCGGCTCGTGACGCCCGGCAAGGCCCTGTACAGCTGCATGCTCAACGAGCGCGCTGGCGTGATCGACGACCTGATAGTTTATTTTCTGGCGGAGGACTGCTTCCGGCTGGTGGTCAACGCCGGCACGCGGGACGGCGATCTGGCCTGGATCGCGCAGCACGCCGAGCCGTACGGCGTACGGGTGGAGGAGCGCACGGACCTCGCGATGCTCGCGGTGCAGGGACCCGCGGCGCGCGGGCAGGTCGCGGCACTGCTGCCGGAGGCGGACGCGGCCCGGGCGCTGGCGCTGGCGGTATTCTGCGGCACGCCGCTGCAGGAGTGGTTCCTCGCCCGCACCGGCTACACCGGCGAGGACGGTTTCGAGATCATGCTGCCGCTGGCGCAGGCCGCTGCGCTGTGGCAGCGGCTGAACGCGGCCGGGCGTGCGCTCCTGCGGGCTCGGCGCGCGCGACACGCTGCGCCTGGAGGCGGGCATGAACCTGTACGGCAACGACATGGACGAGCACACCAATCCGCTGGAGTCCGGGCTCGCCTGGACCGTGGCCTTCGAACCGGCGACGCGCGAGTTCGTCGGCCGCGCGAGCCTGGAGGCGGTGCGCAACGCCGGTCCGGCCCGGCGGCTGGTCGGGCTGGTGCTCGAGGATCGGGCGGTGCTGCGCGCGCACCAGCGGGTGCACGCACCGGGCATCGGTGACGGGGAGGTCACGAGCGGGACGTTCTCGCCTACGCTCGCGTGCTCGATCGGCCTCGCGCGCGTGCCGGCGGCGACCGGCAACACGGTCCAGGTCGAGGTGCGTGGCCGCCTGCTCGACGCGCGGGTCGTGCGGCCGCCGTTCGTGCGCCATGGCAAGTCACTGATCGGGACGGCGGCAGCCGGCGCGGCCGGTGCCGCAGGGTGAGGGCCGCCGGCGCTGGGCCGGGCAATGGGTGATGAAGGAACATTCGAGATGAGCAACATTCCGGGCGACCTGCACTACACGCGCAGCCATGAGTGGGTGCGCACGCTCGCCGACGGCAACGTCGAAGTCGGGATCAGCGATCACGCGCAGGCGGCGCTCGGCGACCTGGTATTCGTCGAGCTGCCGGAGCCGGGCCGTACGCTCGCGCCGGGCGAGGCCTGCGCGGTCGTGGAGTCGGTGAAGGCGGCGTCCGACGTCTACGCGCCGCTCGCCGGTACCGTCGTCACGGTCAACGAGCGGCTGGGGCAGAGCCCGGAGCTCATCAACAGCGATCCGTACGGCGCCGGCTGGATGATGCGCCTGCACCCTGCGGCCGGCGCGCTCGAAGGACTGCTGTCGGCGGAAGCCTACGCGGCCGCGACCGCCGGCGCCTGAAGCAGCGCCCGGAGTCCGCGATGCCATTCATACCCCATACCGACGAGGACATCCGCGAGATGCTCGGCGCGATCGGCGCGCCGAGCATCGAGTCGCTGTTCGACGAGATTCCGGCCGCACTGCGCGCCGAAGCGCTGCAGGAGATACCTCCGGGCATGTCCGAGCTGGAGATCATGCAGCTCATGAGCGCGCGCGCGCGCGCGGACGGCCGGCCGCTGTGCTTCATCGGCGCGGGTGCCTACGAGCACCACATACCGGCGGCGGTCTGGGCGATCGTGACCCGCGGCGAGTTCTACAGCGCCTATACGCCCTACCAGGCCGAGGCGAGCCAGGGCACGCTGCAGACCATCTACGAATTCCAGAGCATGATGACGAGCCTGACCGGCATGCAGGTGTCGAACGCATCGCTGTACGACGGCGCGACCGCGCTGGCCGAAGCCGCGCTGATGGCGGTGCGGGCGAACCGGCGTTCGAAGTCGGCGCGCATCCTGCTGCCGCGCACCGTACACCCGCACTACCGCGCGGTGGCGCGCACCACGGCCAGCAACCAGGGTCTGCGCCTCGAGGAGGTCGCGTACGACCGCGCCCAGGGCGGCACGCCGGTCGAAGCGCTGCGCGACTTCGAAGGCGAGGACATCACCGCGCTCGTGATCGCGCAGCCGAATTTCTTCGGCGTGCTCGAGGACGTGGACGTGCTGACCGACTGGGCGCACGCGCACGGCGCACTGGTCATCGCGGTCGTGAACCCGATCTCGCTGAGCCTGCTCAAGCCCCCGGGCAGCTGGGGCGCGCGTGGCGCGGACATCGTCGTCGGCGACGGCCAGCCGCTCGGCTGCCCGCTCTCGGCCGGTGGACCGTATTTCGGCTTCATGACCACGCGCAGCGAGTTCGTGCGGCAGATGCCGGGCCGCATCGTCGGGCGCACCGTGGACCTCGAGGGCCGTCCGGGTTTCACGCTGACGCTGCAGGCGCGCGAGCAGCACATCCGGCGCGCGAAGGCGACCTCCAACATCTGCACCAACCAGGGCCTGTTGATGATGGCCGGCACGATCTACCTGGCGATGATGGGCGCCGAGGGCCTGGAGCGCGTGGCCACCGCCTGCATGGCGCGCACCGCCGAACTGACCGAGCGGCTGGTCACGAGCGGCGCCGTGCGGCGTATGTTCGTCGGTCCGGTATTCCACGAGGCGGTGCTCGCGCTCGATCGCCCGGCGGCCCCGGTGCTGGCCGCGCTGGCGGCGCGCGGCATCCAGGGCGGCTTCGACCTGGGCGCGGACTATCCGGAACTGGGCTCCGCGGTGCTGGTGTGCGCGACCGAGACCCGGACCGCGGCCGACATCGAGGCCTACGGGCGGGCGCTCGCCGAGGCATTGCCGGCCGTGCGGGCGGCCTGACGCGCATGAGCCTGACCCTGCGCGAGCCGCTGATCTTCGACTTCTCCCGTCCCGGGCGCGGTGCCCGCGGGCAATGGCCCGCGGCCGTCAACGGTCCCGCGGTGCCCGAGGCGCTGCGACGGCGCGAGCGCGCGCTGCTGCCCGCCTGCAGCGAGCTCGACGTGGTGCGGCACTACACGCGGCTGTCACGGCTGAATTTCTCGATCGACACGCATTTCTATCCGCTCGGCTCGTGCACGATGAAGTACAACCCGCGGGCCTGCAACGCGGCGGCAATGCTGCCGGAGTTCCTCGGCCGGCATCCGCTGGCGCCCGCCGCGCACGGGCAGGGACTGCTCGCCTGCCTGTACGAGCTGCAGGAGATGCTCAAGGCGGTCACCGGAATGCGGGCGGTCGCACTCAGTCCGCTGGCCGGAGCACACGGTGAGTTCGCGGGCGTCGCGATGATCCGCGCCTACCACCGCGCCCGCGGCGACCTCGAGCGCAACGAGATCATCGTTCCGGAGGCGGCGCACGGCACCAATCCGGCTACCGCGAGCATGTGCGGTTGCATCGCGCGCGAGGTCGCGGTCGACGCCGACGGCGACGTCGATCTCGTGGCGCTGCGCGCCGCGGTGGGGCCGCGCACGGCCGGCATCATGCTGACCAATCCGTCGACCCTCGGCGTGTTCGAGCGCCGCATCGAGGCGGTCGCGCAGATCGTGCACGAGGCCGGCGGGCTGCTGTACTACGACGGCGCCAACCTGAACGCGATCCTCGGCAAGGTCCGCCCCGGCGACATGGGCTTCGACGTGATCCACATGAACCTGCACAAGACCTTCTCGACTCCGCATGGCGGCGGAGGTCCGGGTGCGGGCGCGGTCGGAGTGTCGGCGCGCCTGCAGCCCTTCCTGCCGCTGCCGATCGTCGGCCGTGACGCGGAGGGCGATCAGTCCCCGGCCCGCTACCGCTGGCTCGAGGAGCGCGACCTGCCGCAGTCGATCGGCCGCATGGCGAGCTTCGCCGGCAATGCCGGCGTGCTGCTGCGTGCCTACGTCTACATGCGCATGCTCGGACGGGAGGGCATGCAGCGGGTCGGGGAATTCGCGACGTTGAACGCGAACTACCTGTCTGCCCGGCTGCAGCAGGCCGGTTTCGAGGCCGCCTATCCGCGGCGCCGGGCGAGCCACGAATTCATCCTGACGCTCAAGCGGCTCGCGCAGACGCACGGCGTCACGGCCATGGACGTCGCGAAGCGGCTGCTGGATCTCGGCTTCCACGCACCGACCACGTACTTCCCGCTGCTGATCAGCGAATGCCTGCTGATCGAGCCGACGGAGACCGAGAGCAAGCAGACGCTGGATGCGTTCGTCGATGCGATGGCGCAGATCCTGCGCGAAGCGGCCGAGGATCCCGAGCGGCTGCATGGCGCACCCTACACGCTGCCGGTGCGCCGGCTGGATGACGTGCGCGCGGCGCGCGACCTCGACCTCGCCTACCGGGGCCCCGTGACCTGATGCCCCGCGAAAAGCTGCAGGGCCTCCGCCGCATCCTGCGGGCCTTCGGTGCCAGCGCCAAGGGTTTTGCCGGCGCGTTCCGCGAAGAGGAGGCCTTCCGCCAGGAGCTGGTGTTCAGCGTGATCGCGCTGCCCGGCGCGCTGTGGCTCGGTCACAACGGGGTCGAGCGCGCGCTGCTGGTGGCCCCGGTGCTGCTGATCCTGATCGTCGAACTGCTCAACAGCGCGATCGAGGCGACCGTGGATCGCATCGGCCTCGAGCACAATGCGCTCGCGGGGCTCGCCAAGGACATCGGCTCGGCGGCGGTCCTGTCGTCGTTCATCCTGCTGGGTATCATCTGGCTGCTCGTGCTGACCGACCGCTGAGCGGCGCCAACTACAGGAATGGAATGACATGACGGCTCTGATCTGCGGCTCGATGGCCTACGACACCGTGATGATGTTCGAGGGCAGGTTCCGCGACCACATCCTTCCGGACCGCATCCACGTGCTCAACGTGTCGTTCCTGACGCCCTCGCTGCGGCGCAATTTCGGCGGCTGCGCCGGCAACATCGCCTACAACCTGGCGATGCTCGGCGGTGTGGGACTCATCATGGCGACCGTCGGCCACGACTTCGCGCCGTACGCCGAGTGGCTCGATCGCTGGGGCGTGGCGCGAACCCACGTGCGCCGGCTCGAACAGTCATTCACGGCGCAGGCGTTCATCACCACCGACCTGGACAACAACCAGATCACCGCGTTCCACCCGGGCGCCATGAATGAATCGCATCTCAATACGGTCGACGCCGCGAGCGGTGTGAAGCTCGGCATCGTGGCCCCCGATGGCCGCCGCGGCATGCTCGAGCACGCCGCGCAGTTCGCGGACGGCGGGATACCGTTCCTGTTCGACCCCGGCCAGGGGTTGCCGATGTTCGATGGTGCAGAGCTGCGCGGCTTCATCGCACGCGCGTCCTGGGTGGCCGTGAACGACTACGAGGCCAGCCTGCTCGCGCAGCGCACCGGCTGGTCGCTCGAGGAGATCGCCGGCCGGGTGCGAGCGCTGATCGTCACGCGCGGGGCCGAAGGCTCCTGGATCTTCGCCGATGGCCGCCGGCTCGAGATACCGGTCGCACCGCCCGAACGCGTGATCGACCCGACCGGGTGCGGCGATGCGTACCGGGCCGGCCTGCTGTACGGAATCGAGCGTGGGCTCGACTGGGCGACCACCGGGCGCGTCGCGGCACTGCTGGCGTCGATCAAGCTCGAGCACCACGGCACGCAGCAGCATCGCTGCAGCCTCGCGGAATTCACGCAACGGTTCAGCGCCGCGTTCGGGTACGCGCTGTGAGCGCCGTGCGGACTGCGCTGGTGCTGCTGGCGGCGCTCGCCTCCTGCCCCGGCACCGCGATCTCGGCTGCGGCTGCCACGTCGGCCCCCGCGACGGCGCCCGCGACCGGCGCGGCTGTCGAGCGCGCGCCGCTGCGCACCGCGATCGCCGCCGCGGCCGGCGATACCGGCTCGGCCGCGGACTGGGCCGCGACGCTCGAGCGCATCGCGGGCAGCGTGGTCGCGATCCAGCTCGACCAGACGCGTTCGTTCGACACCGAGCGCAACACCTCGGCGCAGGCGACCGGATTCGTGGTCGACGCCGAGCGCGGCCTGATACTGACCAATCGGCACGTCGTCACTCCCGGTCCGGTCACCGCCGTCGCGACCTTCCTGAACCGCGAGGAGGTCCAGCTCTATCCGGTGTACCGCGATCCGGTGCACGACTTCGGGTTCTATCGCTACGATCCGGCGAAGCTGCGCTTCATCGCCCCTAAGGCGCTGCCGCTCGCGCCGCAGGAGGCGCAGGTCGGCCGCGAGATCCGCGTGCTCGGCAACAACGCCGGCGAGCAGCTGTCGATCCTCGCCGGTACGCTCGCGCGGCTGGACCGCGAGGCGCCCGAGTATGGCCTCGGCCGCTACAACGATTTCAACACGTTCTACATCCAGGCCGCCTCCGGGACCTCGGGTGGCTCCTCGGGCTCACCCGTGGTCGACATCCGTGGCCGCGTGCTGGCGCTCAATGCCGGCGGCGCGACGGGCGCGGCCTCGAGCTTCTACCTGCCGCTCGAGCGCGTGCGCCGCGCGCTGCAGCTGATCCAGGAGGGCAAGCCGGTCACGCGCGGCACGCTGCAGACCGAGTTCCGCTACCGGCCGTTCGACGAGCTGCGCCGCCTCGGGCTGCTGTCCGAGACCGAAACCGAAGTGCGCATGGCCGAGCCGGACGGCACGGGCATGCTCGAGGTCGCGGACGTGCAGCCCGGCTCGGCGTGCGATGGCGTGCTGGCCCCGGGGGACATCCTCGAGCGGGTCAACGGCCGCCTGGTCACGCGATTCCAGCCGCTCGAAGCGGTACTCGACGATGCGGTGGGCACCGTCGTGGAGCTGCAGCTGCAGCGCGGCGGCATGCGCTACACCGCGCGGCTCAAGGTCGACGACCTGTACTCGATCACGCCGGCGAGCTACCTCGAGTTCGGCGACGCCGTCGTGCACACGCTGTCCTACCAGGAAGCGCGCGCCTTCCACCGGCCGGTCAGCGGCGTGTTCGTCGCCGCCTCCGGCTACGTGTTCGATGCCGCGGGCGTGCCGCGCGGCGCGGTGATCACCGAGCTGAACTCGCATCCGGTCGCGCAGCTCGAGGATTTCAGCGCGGCGATCCGCCGGCTCGGGGACGGCGCGCGCGTCGACGTGCGCTATTCCAGCATCGACGATCCGAACGGCAGCCAGCTGCGCTCGATCCGGATCGACCGGCGCTGGTTCCCGGCGCGCCAGTGCGAACGCGACGATCACGCCGGACTGTGGCAGTGCGTCGACCTGCCGGACGTGCCGAGCGAGCCGGCGCCGGCGCCGGCCACGACGTCGCTGCCGCTCGAGGCCGACCGCCACGCCGCGCAGCTCTCACCGTCGCTGGTCTACGTCACCTTCGACATGCCCTACGCGATCTCGGGCGTCACCGAGCGCAACTACCACGGCGTGGGGCTCATCATCGACGCCCAGCGCGGCCTGCTGGTGACCGATCGCAATACCGTGCCGGTCTCGCTCGGGGACGTACGGCTGACCTTCGGCGGCACGCTCGAGATACCGGGGGAGATCGTCTACGTCCACCCGCTGCACAATCTCGCGATCATCCACTATGACCCGAAGCTGATCGGCTCGACCCCGGTGCGCGCGGCGCGCCTGTCGAGCGAGCCACTCAGGGCCGGCGAGAACGTGAACGTGATCGGCATGGACGCGAACGGCGAGATCAAGTCCCGGGTCACGAGCATTTCCGACGTCGATGCGCTGCAGCTGCCGCTGTCGCGCTCGGTGATGTTCCGCGAGAGCAACCTGCTGGCCGCCTCGCTGGTCAATCCACCCGATGACCTGGTCGGCGTGCTCGCGGACGATTCCGGAGTGGTGCGCGGCCTGTGGGCGAGCTTCGCCTCGGACAATGGGCGCGAGCTGGTGCAGGAGAACCGCGGGCTGCCCGCCGAGCTCGTCGCCGAGACCCTCGGGCTGGTGCGCGACGGCAGGCCCCTGCATTCGCTCGAGGCCGAGCTGCTGCCACAGAGCCTCGCGGGTGCACGGCGGCTGGGCTTGAGCGATGCCTGGGTCAGCCGTATCGCGCTGGCCAACCCGGCCGCGCACGAAGTGCTCGGCGTGGTGCGGCTGGTCGGCGGCTCGGATGCGGCGCGGGTGCTGCAACCCGGCGACATCCTGCTCGCGATCGACGGCAAGCCGGTGACGCAGTTCCGCGAGGTCGAGCGCGCCGTCGTCGACCGGCAGTCGGTCGACGTGACGATCTGGCGCGTGGACCACGAACAGACCTTCCGCATCGCGACCCGCGCGCTGTCGGGACAGGACGTCGGCCGGGTCGTGCAGTGGGCGGGTGCCACGCTGCAGGCGCCGCACCGCGCGATCAGCGCGCAGCGCGGCGATCGCGCCGTCCGGGGTCTACGTGGCGTACTTCCAGTTCGGTTCGCCGGCTTCGCGCTACGGGCTGGTGCCCGGGCGCCGCATCGTCGAGGTCGATGGCCAGGCGACGCCCGACCTGGACGCGTTCCTGAAGCTGGTCGGCGGGCCGGCCGGACCGCTCCTCGCTGCGCATCAAGACGGTCGTCGTGGAACGGCGCCCCCGAAGTCATCACGCTCAAGCTCGACCGGCATTACTGGCCCGCCTACGAGCTGGTGCGCGGTGCCGCAGGCTGGGAGCGGCATTCGCTCGAATAGCATGCAGGCCGCCGTGCACGTCACGCCCGGGCAGATCGAACGCGCCGTGCAGGCGCTGCGCGCCGGCGAGCCGGTCGGCTTTCCGACCGAGACCGTCTACGGGCTCGGCGCCGACGCCGGCAACCCGGTGGCGCTGCGGCGCGTGTTCGAACTGAAGGGCCGCCCGACCAGCCATCCGCTGATCGTGCACCTGGCGCGCAGCGAGGAGCTGCGCGCACTGGGCGCACGCGGTGCCGCCGAGCGCGCAGCGGCTGGCGGCGCGTTTCTGGCCCGGCCCGCTCACGCTGGTGCTGCCGCGCGCCGCGCACGTGCTGCCGCTGGTGACCGGCGGACAGGACACGGTCGCGCTGCGGGTGCCGGCGCATCCGGTCGCACAGCAGCTGCTGGCCGCGTTCGGCGGGGGGATCGCGGCGCCTTCGGCCAACCGCTACGGCCGCGTGAGCCCGACCAGCGCCGCGCACGTCCACGCGGAGTTCGGCGCACGACTGCGCATCGTGCTCGATGGCGGCGCGGCGACGCTCGGGCTCGAGTCGACGATCGTCGCGTGCCTGGAGCAGCGCGTGCTGCTGCTGCGTCCGGGCCTGATTACCCGCTCGGCGCTGCAACAGGTGCTCGAAGCGGAAGTCACGGACGCCGGTGCGCAGGCGCCGCGCGCACCGGGCGGCCTGCGCGCGCACTACGCGCCCCGCACTCCGGTCGCGATCGTCGCCGCGGACGACATCGATGCGCGCGCCGCGCACGACGCGGCGGCCGGGCTGCGCGTCGGCGTACTGGCGCAGCAGCCCGCGCGCGTGCACGCACCGCAGATCCGCTGGATCGACGCTGGCGCGGATGCCGAGCGCTACGCCCATGGCCTGTATGCGCACCTGCGCACGCTCGACGCGTCCGGCGCCGAGCGCCTGCTGGTCCAGGAGGTACCGGCCGGCGAGCGCTGGGACGCGGTGCGCGACCGGCTGGGACGCGCCGCGGCCGCGCATGCGGCGGCGCCGGCACTGGCGGCGTCGCACTGATGGTGTCGCACTGATGGCGCGCATCATCGATCCGTTCGAGCCGGCGCAGATCCGCCGTCTGGCGCGCGAATTCGGCTCGCCGCTGCTGATCGTCGACTGTGCGCGCGTGCGCGCCCAGTACCGCGCGCTGCGCCATGCCCTGCCCGGGGTCGACCTGCACTATGCGCTCAAGCCGATGCCGCACCCGGCGGTGGTGCGCACCGTGATCGAGGAGGGTGGCTGGCTCGACCTGGCGACCACCGGCGAGGTCCAGCTGGTCGCCGGCCTCGGGGTGGCGCCCGCGCGCTGCATCCATACCCATCCGATCAAGCGCGAACGCGACATCCGCAACGCGCTCGCTTTTGGCATCCGTACCTTCGTGGCGGACAACCCCGACGAGGTGCGCAAGTTCGCACGCCATGGCGAGCGCAGCGCGCTGCTGCTGCGCGTCTCGTTCCGCGCCCCGGGCGCGGTGTGCGACCTGTCGCGCAAGTTCGGCTGCGACCCGGAGGATGCGCTGGCACTGGCGCGCCTGGCCGCCTCGCTCGGCATCGACGTGCAGGGCTTCTCGTTCCACGTCGGCTCGCAGAGTCCTGACGCGCTCAAGCACGTCGAGGCCATCACGGCCTGCGCCCGGCTGCTGCGCCTGGCCCGGCGCGAGCGGCTCGGCAGCCTCGATACGCTGGACATCGGCGGCGGATTCCCGATCGACTACCTGCAGCACGCGGTGGAGATCCGCAGCTTCTGCGCGCCGATCCGCGCCGCGCTCGCGCCGTTGCCGAAGCGGGTGCGCGTGATCGCCGAGCCCGGACGGTTCATCATCGGCCCGGCGGCGATCGGGGTCGCGACCGTGATGGGCCGGGCGCGCCGGGAAGGGCACTGGTGGTACTACCTCGACGACGGCCTGTACGGGTCCTACAGCGGGCAGCTGTTCGATCACGCCCGCTATCCGGTGGAGTCGCTGCGCCAGGGGGCGCCGCTGCTGCCCTCGGTGCTGGCGGGACCGACCTGCGACAGCATCGACGTGATCGCCGAGAACCTGATGCTGCCGCAGCTCAGGGCCGGAGACCTGCTGGTCGGGCGCGCGATGGGTGCCTACACCTGGGCCAGTGCGTCGGAGTTCAATTTCTTCCCACGCGCGAGCGTGGTGGCCGTGAATCGCCACCCGGGTGATACCGGGGGCGTGGAGCCGCTGCAGCCTTAGAGCCCGCAGCGCTACTTGCTGCGCAGTGCGACGCCCTGCAGCAGCGTGACCACCAGACCGCACAGGCCGATGACCAGCAGCAGCGCCGCGAGCGTCACCCCGACGCGCCCGGCTCCGGGACGGTGGTCGACCGCACCCGCCCAGAAGGCCCCCCCACCAGCATGCCGGTGGCCAGCGTGCCGCGCAGCCACAGCTGCCGCGGACTCGGCATCGGACTGGTCGAGCGTTGCGGAACCCAGTCGACACCCGACAGCTTGGTGGTCGGAGCGCCGCAGCCGACGCAATGGGACGCGCGGTCGCTGATCGCGCGCCCGCACTCACCGCACCGGATCATGGCCATGTCGAATCTCCGTACCCGCTGCGGGTATCTTCTACCGGACGGGGTGCGTTGCACAGCAGAGAGTGCGCGTATTGCTGCGGTGCACCATGCGTGTATTCCACGACTGGATATTTGAACTGGCTTAGTGAAAAGTATGCCCTGACGTGTCATTGTGAATGGTCACGAGCCCCAAAGACTCGGCGCCTGTGGTGTGCAGGTGACGTAACCATCTGAAGGAGATCGAATTGAGATCACTGCCTGTCCCGTCGGCGCCGCTGAACTGGGCCACGACGCTCATGTTCTCGCTGACCTTCGCCGTCGCGGTGCTGGCCGTGCCGTGGTACGGGCTGACCCATGGCTATCACGCCGCCGCCTGGATCGCGTTCGTGCTGCTGCTCGGCGCGAACGGCATGGCGATCACCTGCGGCTACCACCGCCTGTGGGCGCATGCGACCTACGACGCGCATCCGGTGCTCAAGGTCGCCTACCTGCTGTTCGGTGCGATGGCGCTGCAGAACAGCGCGCTGGTCTGGAGCGCCAACCACCGCGATCACCACCGCTACATCGACGATCCGGAGCGCGACCCCTACTGTGCGCTGCGTGGTTTCTGGTTCTCGCATATCGGCTGGATGCTGCGCAGCTATCCGAGCAGCGACGTGGATCTGAGCATCGTCAAGGACCTGGAGCGCGATCCGCTGGTCGCCTGGCAGCAGAAGCACTACCTGGCGCTGGCGCTGGGCATGAATTTCGGGCTGCCGCTGCTGATCGGAGCGCTGGACGGCGAGCTGGTCGGCACCTTCCTGCTGGCCGGAGTGCTGCGCCTGGTGGTGAGCCATCACTTCACGTTCTTCATCAACTCGCTCGCGCACATGTGGGGCATACAGCCCTATACGGACGAGAACACCGCGCGTGACAACGGCGTACTCGCGCTGCTGACCTACGGCGAGGGCTATCACAATTTCCACCACATGTTCGCGCACGATTTCCGCAACGGCGTGCGCTGGTGGCAGTTCGATCCTTCCAAGTGGTTCATCAGCCTGATGAGCTGGGTCGGCATGGCCCGCAATCTCAAGCGCGTGCCGTGGTTCCGGATCCAGCGCTCGATGCTGGAACGCCAGTTCCGGCGCGCCGAGACCCAGCTGGCTCGGCATCCTGGACGCGCCCAGGTCGAGGAGCTGCGGGCGCGCGTGGCCGAGGAATATGCCGCGTTCTGCGCGGCTGTGGCAGACTGGACCTCGCTGCGCGAACAATGGTTCGCGCAGACGCGACGCGCGATGCTCGAACGCTGGGAGCGCTCCGCCCTCCAGGCGCGATTCCGCGAGCTCGAACGCGGGCTGCAGCAGCAGTACCGACGCATGCGCGTGCTGCAGGCGCAGCTCGGCTAGTCCCGCGCGCTTCAGTTCGCCGCCCACTCCGGCTCCAGGGGGCTGGTGCGGGCTCCGATTGACTGCCGGGACCGCGCACCGGCAAGGAGAGCATTTCAATGGACAACATTGCCTCCGAACCGCAGAACATCGAGCGTAGCGAGGGCGGCGCGCCCGCCACGCCGGCCGGCGCTGGCAGTTCCTGGGAGGGACGCCTGCTGCAGCGCGTACTGCGCGCGATGCACGAGCCGCCGATCGAGTTCGTGCTGGAATGGTCGGGTGAGCGCGTCGCGCCGCAGGCGCGCAAGCCGATCGCGCACGTCCGGCTGTCGGACCGCCGCATGCTCTGGAACCTGCTGCGCAATCCGCAGGTCACGCTCGGGGACGCCTACAGTGCCGGCCGGGTCGAGCTCGACTGCGACATCGTGCAGTTCCTGGACCTGCTCTACCTCAACGAACTGCAGCGCGGTCCGGCCCCGGTCGCCACGACCAGGCGCCGTGCGCCGGGCCCGCGGCGCAACACGCTCGCCGGCTCGCGCGACAACATCCACCGTCACTACGACATCGGCAACGATTTCTATTCGCTGTGGCTCGGGCAGACCATGGCCTACACCTGTGCCTACTACCCGACCGAATCGGCGAGTCTCGACCAGGCGCAGATCGCGAAGATGGACCACGTGTGCCGCAAGCTGCGGCTGCGTGCCGGCGACACCGTCGTCGAGGCCGGCTGCGGCTGGGGCAGCCTCGCACTGCACATGGCGCAGCACTACGGCGCCAAGGTGCGCGCCTTCAACATCTCGCGCGAGCAGATCGCCTACGCGCGCAGCCGGCTCGCCGAGCGCGGCCTGTCGGAGCGGGTCGAGTTCGTCGAGGACGACTACCGCAACATCACCGGCCGCTACGACGTGTTCGTCTCGGTCGGCATGCTCGAGCACGTCGGGCCGGAGAATTACCGCGAGTTCGGCCGTGATTGCGCGGCGCTCCCTGCACCCCGCTGGCCGGGGGCTGATCCATTCGATCGGCCGCAACTGGCCCGCCCCGCTGCATCCCTGGGTCGAACAGCGCATCTTCCCGGGAGCGTATCCACCTTCCCTCGCCGAAATGATGGCAGATCTTCGAGCCCTCCGACCTGTCGGTGCTCGACGTCGAGAACCTGCGGCTGCACTACGCGCGGACGCTGCAGCACTGGCTGGAGCTGTACGAGGCGGCGGTGCCGACGCGTGCGCGCGCATGTTCGACGAGATCTTCGTGCGCAAGTGGCGGCTGTACCTCGCCGGGTCGATGGCCGCGTTCCAGACCGGCACGCTGCAGCTGTTCCAGGTGCTGTTCTCGACGACGCAGAACAACGACCTGCCCCTCACGCGCGAGTTCATGTACCCGCGCTGACGCGCCAGCTCATGCGCAGCGCCGAGGTCATCGTGGTGGGCGGCGGGCCGGCCGGCTCCGCGGCCGCGCAGCGCCTGGTGCGTGCCGGCGTGGACGTGCTGGTACTGGATCGCGAGCGCTTCCCGCGGCCCAAGCTGTGCGCCGGCTGGATCACGCCGGAGGTGCTGCAGGATCTCGCGCTCGACCCGGCCGACTATCCGCACGGCTTCCTGAGCTTCCGGCGCCTGCACTTTCATCTCAAGGCGCTGCACCTGCCGGTGCAGGCGCTGCAGCACTCGATCCGGCGCTTCGAGTTCGATGCCTGGCTGCTCGAGCGCTCGCGGCGCCGCACCGTGCAGCACACCGTGACGCCGAGATCGCGCGCGACGGGGAGGCCTACCTGATCGACGGCGAGTTCCGCTGCCGCTACCTGATCGGCGCCGGCGGCACCTCCTGTCCGGTGCAGCGCGCGCTGTTCCGCGAAGCCGCGCCGCGCGTGCGCGCCCTGCAGACCGTGACGCTCGAGCTGGAGTTCGAGTGCGACTGGCGGGACCCGGATTGCCACCTGTGGTTCTTCGAGGCCGGACTGCCCGGCTACAGCTGGTACGTGCCCAAGGCGCGCGGGCTGGCTCAACGTCGGCATCGGTGCGATGGCGCGCCGGTTGAAGGATCGCGGCGAGGACCTGCAGCAGCACTGGCGGCGGCTGCTGGCATTGCTCGAGCGGCGCTTCGGCGTGCGCGTGCCCGATACGCCCGGGGGCTACAGCTACTACGTCCGCGGCCCGCTCGAAGCCGTGCGGTCGGGCGGGGCATTCCTGACCGGGGACGCGGCCGGACTGGCGACGCGTGATCTGTGCGAGGGCATCGGGCCGGCGATCCGCAGCGGGCAGCGCGCGGCCGATGCGATCGTGCACGGCAGCACCTTCGATCTGCACGCCGTGACCGGCAGCAGTCTCGGCGGTGGCCTCATCAGCCGCTGGATGGACTGGGCCTTCACGCGAGGCGCGCACTGATCAGCCGGGCGGCGGCGTCGGCGCCGTCCTCGGCGGCGACCCGGCGGCCGAGGACGCCCGCCCGCGCGGCATACGTGGCATCGCTCAGCAGCAGCTCGAACTCCCGTCGCGCGCGCCGCGCGCGGTAGCGCCGCGGGGGCAGCACGCGTGCGACCCCTAAGCGTTCGGCGCGCGCGGCATTGTCGAGCTGGTCGGCGAAATACGGCACGATCAGCTGTGGCCGGCCGGCACACAGTGCCTGCGCGAGCGTGCCGATACCGCCCTGGTGCACGATCAGCGCGGCATGCGGGAACAGCCGGGCGTGCGGCACGAAGCCGCGCACCAGCACCTCGGCCGGGTCCGCCACCAGCCCGTGTCCGCCGTCCCGGGCCATCGCCTCATCGCCGACCAGCAGCACCGCGCGGCGTCCGAGCGCGCGCGCCGCGGCGAGGCTTTCCCGGTAGAACGAGCCCGGGCTGCCGACGACGAGGCTGCCGAGTGTGAACACCAGCGGTGGCTCGCCCGCGCGCAGGAACGCCGCGAGCTCCGGGTCCTGCGCGGCGCCTTGACCGGCGGTGTCCTCGATGCGCGCGAAGCCGACGATCGAGCATGGCGCCGGGTGGTCGGGCTGCGCGGCGCCCAGCACCGGTGAGTACAGCCCGATCGCACCCGGTGCGCCGAACTGGCCCGCGAACAGCGGGTGGGCACGCGAGCGCGGCAGCCCCAGTTCGCGGCGCAGGGTGTGCACCGGTGCAAACAGCGGCGCGAACGCCACCTCGAGCGCGCGCAGCAGCAGGGCGGTCGGGCGCGGACCGGCCGCGCGCATCAGGCCGCTGAGCCACTCGGCGCGGTGCAGCACCGGGGGATCGTGGGCCGAGGGCAACATGAAGGGCTGCAGCACGATGCCGATCCACGGAATGCCGCGGCGCTCGGCCGCGAGCCGGCCGCCGAATGCCAGGCTGCTGGTCAGCACGATATCGGCATGCGCGCACAGCGCATCCATGTCCTCGTAGGCGGCGCGCAGGTAGGGCAGCACCAGTGCACGGAACAGGAAATCGGGCCGCCGGATCACGGCGCGCGTCAGCGCCGCGCGCGTGAGCCCGAGGTCGCGCTCGAGGTCGCGATGGCTGGGGCGCAGCGGCTGGAACTCGATGCCGGCGGCGAGCGCATGGGCGCGGTACTCCTCGGCGCAGGCGAGCACCGGGTGCAGGCCGTGCGCCTGCAGTGCGCGCCCGAGCGCGAGGAAAGGATAGAGATCCCCGAGAGTGCCGACGGTGGCCAGCACCACCCGCCGGCCTGGCACGACGCGCCTGGCCGTGCCGTCGTGCCCGGCGGTGCCGCTCAGTGGGTCTGCGGATGCATGCGGTCATCCGCCTTGAAGAACCGGCGCGCGAGGGCCAGCAGCTCGCCGTCGCCCGGGTGATCGAGCGGCTCGACACCCGAGATGCGCTGCGCGAGCGCGGGGTGGTGTGCGGTCAGGAAATTGCGCAGCTCGAGCTTGGCGTTCGCGGGCCCCGTGATCAGGATCGCACCCGTGTGCGTGAGCTCCGCCGCGACGCGTTCCAGGAACTCGCGGTCGACGCCATGATGCCCGCTGCCGGTGGTATTCGCCTTGTGCTGCAGGTGTCGACCCGAGAGCTTCGAGTGCACCAGGACGCGCTCGGCATCGCTCTCGTTGAAGTGGAAGATCCGCGCGTCGCGGTGGTCGATCCAGACGATGGCGTGGTAATGCTCGCTCATGTTTCCTCCCGGGCAGCCTGCGCGGGACCCACTGTCCCAGGCTGGACCCATGGTGCCCGGACGCGCCGCCGCTGTCTGTACGCGGGAGTGCGTAGCAGCACGGGCGCGTCAGACGTCGAGCTTGCGCCGGCCGCGGCGCAGGCGCAGGTTCTGTGCCGGACCGCCGCGGGCCGGCGGCCCCCCGGTCTCGCTCGCGCGCCGGGGGCCGGCACGGCGGTCGGTGTGGTGCCGGTACACGCAGCGGCATGCAGCGCAGCGATCGCAATCGGTCATCGGCAGGCGCGGCGCCTCGCGCGACAGGAAGCGCCTGCCACGGCATCGCAGTGCCGCGTCGCAGGTCGTGACCTGGCTCACGATGCTGACGGCATGCCACGGCTCGGCGCGTGGCACCGCGCTCGCCGGCTTCGGGGAGTGCGGAGCGGGCGCGCGCACCGGGCCCACTTTCCGGGTCCGTCCGGGTACGCCGCTCAACGGCGAGTGCTTCCGTGGAGGCCTCATCGAACGTGATTATGGGCCGTTGCTGCGGTGCGCGCATCCGGCGCGCTCAAGGGGCGGGCGGCGTGCGCAACGCGGCCAGCAGTTCCGCGAGCGAATCGATCGGCGCCGAGCAGCTGCTGCCGCGGCACAGCCAGGCGCGCGGCGCATCGCCCGCCGGGCGGGACGCGATGGCCGCCGGCAGCGGCGCGGCGTCCGCGGGCACCGCGAGAATCCAGCACCGCGGCGCGAATCCGGCACCGAGCAGCGCGCGCCAGGCCTCGATGTCCGGCGCCGGACCACGCAACAGCACCAGCTGCGGCGGATCGAGCCAGTCCTCCAGCGCGAGCAGCATGCTCGGGTGGACGTCCGGGTGCTGCTGCAGCGCCGGCCAGCAGGCCTGCAGCGTGCGCTGCGCGGCATCGAGGTAGCGCGCCTCGCCGAGCAGCAGCCCGAGGCGCAGCAGCGCGCGGGCGGCGAGCGCGTTGCCGGCCGGCAGCGCATCATCGCTGAAGGACTTCGGTCGCGCGATCAGCCGCTCGTGATCGTCGGCCGTGAAGTAGAACCCGCCGGCCGCGCGATCCTCGAAATGGCGCAGCAACAGCTCGGCGAGCGCGATCGCCCACTGCAGCTCCGCTGCGTCGAAGCGCACCGCCGCCAGTTCGAGCAGCGCATCGAGCAGGAACGCGTGGTCGTCCAGATAGGCGCCGGGACGCGCGCGGCCATCGGTGCTGCAGGCGAGCAGACGGCCGTCCCGCCAGTGCACGCCCCGCAGCACGGCGAGCGCCCGGGACGCCGCCACGGCGTACGGCGGGTGCGAGAGCAGTCGCGCGGCGCTGGCCAGCGCCGCGATCGCGAGCGCATTCCAGCTGCACAGCACCTTGTCGTCGCGTGCGGGCGGCGGGCGGGTGGCCCGTAGCGCGAGCAATGTGCGCCGCGCCTGCGCGAGCGCCTGCGACAAGGCTTGCGGCGCGCAGGCCAGCGCCGGCGCGAGCTGCTCCGGGTCCGCGACCACCCGCAGATGCCACTGATCCCCGAAGTTCGCTGCGCGCTCCAGGCCGTAGCGGGCGGCGAAGGCGCGGCCCTCCAGCGGCGCGAGCGCGGCGCGCACCTCGGCGGCGGACCACAGGTAATAGCCCCCCTCACGGCTGCCGGAGTCGGCATCGAGACTGCCGCAGAACGCACCGTCGGCGGTGCGCAGCTCGCGCAGCATCCATTCCGCGGTGTCGTGCGCGGTGGCGGCGAACAGCGGTTCGCCGGTCGCGGCGGCCGCTTCGGCGTATACGCGCAGCAGCTGCGCGTTGTCACCCAGCATCTTCTCGAAGTGCGGGATTTCCCAGCGCTGGTCGACCGCATAGCGGAAGAATCCGCCCCCGAGCTGGTCGCACAGGCCGCCCTCGGCCATGCGCGTGAGCGTGAGACCGGCCATGAACAGCGCCTGCAGGTCCGGTTCGGCGCTGCCGGCGCCCTGGTACCAGTCGCGCAGCAGCCGCGCGATCGCCGCCGGGTGCGGGAACTTCGGCGCCGTGCCGAAGCCGCCGTATTCCCGATCGAAGCGCTGCGCGAGCCGCGTGCGCGCCGCGTGCAGCGGACCGGCATCCAGGGCGCGGGGCGCCTGCACGCCCGGGTCCAGATCCGCCAGTGCGGCCACGACCTGCTGCGCACTGGCGCGCAGCTGCGGCGCATGACTGCGGTAGTACGCCGCGACCTGCTGCAGCAGGTCGCGGAACGCCGGCAGGCCGAAACGCGCCACCGGCGGGAAATAGGTGCCGCCGAAGAACGGCCGCTGGTCCGCGGGCAGCAGGAACATCGTCAGTGGCCAGCCGCCGCCGCGGCCGGTGAGCATCTGCTGCGCAAGCTGGTACAGGCGGTCGAGGTCGGGCCGCTCCTCGCGATCGACCTTGATATTCACGAACAGCGCGTTCATCACCGCCGCCGTGGCCGGATCCTCGAAGGATTCGCGCGCCATCACGTGGCACCAGTGGCAGGCGGCGTAACCGATCGACAGCAGGATCGGCTTGTCGGTGACGCGCGCCAGCTCGAGTGCCTGCGCGCTCCACGGATACCAGTCCACCGGGTTGCCCGCGTGCGCGCGCAGGTAGGCGCCCGGTTCGTCCCCGAGGCGGTTGCGCGGCGGGATCGAGCGCTCGTTCATGGGTTCACGAGCTTTTTCCAGTAAAATGCCGCGCCACTATAACGGAACGCGCCATTCCCGATGCTCATCCCCACACCGCAGTCCGATCCGGGAGCCGATGCGCCGCTGGCGCCCGAGCTGCCGGCACTGCGCCTGCGGCGTGGCGAGGATCGCCGGCTGCGTGCCGGGCACCTGTGGGTGTTCTCCAACGAGGTCGACAACGACGTCACGCCGCTCACGCAATTCGCGGCCGGCGCGATCGTGCGCGTGCTCTCGGACCGCGACCAGTTCCTGGGCTTCGCCTACGTCAATCCGCATGCGCTGATCTGCGCGCGCATCCTGTCCCGCAGCCCGGTGCACGCGCCGGACCGCTCGCTGCTGGTGCACCGGCTCAAGGTGGCGCTGAGCTTGCGCGAACGGCTCAGTCCGGCCCCGTACTACCGCTGGGTCTTCGGCGAATCCGACGGGCTGCCGGGGCTGGTGCTGGACCGCTACGGCGACGTGATCGTGGGCCAGATCGCCACCGCCGGCATGGAGGCGCTGCGCGGCGAGGTCGAGGCGGCCATCTGCCAGGTGTTCGAGCCGCGCTCGCTGGTGTGGAAGAACGACGGCGCGGCCCGCGAACTCGAGCAGCTGCCGCGGCAGCTGCTCAATCCGATCGGCCGCGCGCCCGAGGAGCTGCAGGTGCTCGAGCACGGCCTGACGTTCACGGTACCGATGGCCGCGGCGCAGAAGACCGGCTGGTTCTACGACCAGACCGGCAATCGCGAGGTGTGGCGCCGCATGATGCGCCCCGGCGCGCGCGTGCTCGACGTCTGCAGCTACGCGGGAGCCTGGGCCATCGGTGCGCTCACGCGCGGTGCCGCCGAGGCAGTGTGCGTGGATGCCTCCGAGGCCGCGCTCGCGGTCGCGACGCGCAACGCGGCGGCCAACGGCGTTTCCCTGAGCGTCCGGGCCGGCGATGCCTTCGAGGTGCTCGACGCGCTGGTGCGTGCCGGCGAGCGCTTCGACGCGATCGTGCTCGACCCGCCCGCCTTCATCAAGCGCAAGAAGGACATCCCGCGCGGCCAGGCTGCCTACCGCAAGCTCAACCAGATCGCGATGCGGCTGCTCGAGCGCGACGCGCTGCTGGTGAGCTGCTCGTGCTCGTACCACCTGCATCCCGAGGAGCTGGTCGGCCTGATCCAGTCGGCCTCGCGCCACGCCAGCCGTTTCGCGCAGATCCTGTACAGCGGCGGCCAGTCGCCCGATCATCCGATCCATCCGGCGATACCCGAGACGCGCTACCTCAAGGCGTTCTTCTGCCGCGTCACGCGCGAGTGATGCGCGCAGCGGCACCGGGGCCAACCCGCTAGAATCGCCGCGATGCTGCGCTACCCGAACATCGATCCGATCGCGATCAGCCTGGGACCCGTGCATATCCACTGGTACGGCATCATGTACCTGCTGGGCTTCGCGGCCGCCTGGTGGCTGGCGCGGCGGCGCGCCGCCGCGGCCGGATCGAGCTGGCGCGGCGTGGACGTGGACGATTTCCTGTTCTACGGCATGCTCGGCGTGATCATCGGCGGGCGGGTCGGCTACGTGCTGTTCTATGGCTTCCCGCTGTGGCGTGCCGACTGGCTCTATCCGCTCAAGATCTGGCAGGGTGGCATGTCCTTCCATGGTGGCCTGATCGGAGTGCTGTGCGCGTTCGCGCTGTTCGCGATCCAGCGCGGGCGCAGCATCGGCGATGTGCTCGATTTCGCCGCGCCGCTGCCCGGTATCGGCCTGTTCTGCGGCCGCCTCGGGAATTTCATCAACGGCGAGCTGTGGGGTCGGCCGACCGACGTGCCATGGGCGATGCTGGTGCCCGATCCGAACGGTGGTCCGCCGGTCGCGCGCCATCCCTCGCAGCTCTACGAGGCGACGCTCGAGGGGCTGGTGCTGTTCAGCGTGTTGTGGTTCTTCACACGCCGGCCGCGCCCGCGCTGGGCGCCCGCAGGGCTGTTCCTCGCCGGCTACGCGCTCGCGCGCATCAGCGTCGAGTTCGTGCGCGAGCCGGACGCGCAGCTCGGCTACCTCGCCGCGGGCTGGGTCACGATGGGGCAGCTGCTGTCGCTGCCGATGCTGCTGACCGGCCTCGGGCTGCTGCTGTACGCCTACCGCGTGCGCGAGCCGTCCGGCAACTACCTGCCGGCGCGATGAAAGCCTATCTCGAGCTGCTACGCGCGGTGCGCGAGCACGGCACGCCGAAGGCCGACCGCACCGGCACCGGCACGCTCGCGCTGTTCGGCCGGCAGCTGCGCTTCGACCTGCAGGCCGGATTTCCGCTGGTGACGACCAAGAAGATCCACCTGAAGTCCGTCGTGTACGAGCTGCTGTGGTTCCTGCGCGGCGATACCAACGTCGCCTGGCTGCACGAGCACGGGGTGCGCATCTGGGACGAGTGGGCGGATGAGCGCGGCGAGCTCGGTCCGGTCTACGGCCGGCAGTGGCGCAGCTGGGGCACCGCCGACGGCCGCAGCATCGACCAGATGAGTCAGGTCGTGCATGCGCTGCGCCACGATCCGGATTCGCGGCGCATCGTGGTGAGCGCCTGGAACGTCGGCGAACTGCCGCAGATGGCGCTCGCGCCCTGCCACGTGCTGTTCCAGTTCTACGTCGCGGCCGGCCGGCTCTCCTGCCAGCTCTACCAGCGCAGCGCCGACGTGTTCCTGGGCCTGCCGTTCAACATCGCCTCCTATGCGCTGCTGACCTGCATGCTCGCGCAGCAGTGCGACCTGACGCCCGGAGAGTTCATCTGGACCGGAGGCGACTGCCATCTCTACCTGAATCACCGCGAGCAGGCCGACCTGCAGCTGGCCCGCTCGCCGCTGCCGCCGCCCGAGCTGCGCCTGCTCCGCCGCCCACCCACCCTGTTCGACTACCAGTACGAGGACTTCGAGTTCATGAACTACCAGTTCCATCCCGCGATACGCGCACCGGTGGCGGTATGAGCCGCAAGCGACCCCGGCGGACCGGACGGCGCAAGCAGCCGAAGGCGGTCACGGCCATACCGTCGCGCCCGGACATGGTGCGGGTACGCCGTTCGCGCCTGCACGGCCGCGGGATGTTCGCGCTGCGGCGCATCCGCAAGGGCACGCGCATCATCGAGTACTACGGGGACCGGGTGTCGCACCGCGAGGCCGACCGGCGCTACGAGCACAAGGACATCACCGACAACCACACGTTCCTGTTCATCGTCGACCGCGGCATCGTGATCGACGGCGGGTGCAACGGCAACGATGCGCGATTCATCAACCATTCGTGCGACCCGAACTGCGAGTCGGTGATCGAGGACCGGCGCGTATTCATCGAAGCGATCCGCACGATCCGGCCCGGCGAGGAGCTGACCTACGACTACCAGATCGGGCGCGACCGCGAGGACCCGCCGAACGTGGACGAGATCTTCGCCTGCCGCTGCGGGGCGGCGAGCTGCCGCGGCTCGATGCTCTGGCCGCCGCGGCGCCGGGCCGGCAAGGCCCGCACGTGAAGCCGGCGCGGGTGTCGGTCGCGTGCGTGGTCGGCGCGATGGGGGTCGTGTACGGCGACATCGGCACCAGCCCGCTGTATGCGCTCGAGGCTTCCACCTCGGCCGCGGGCGCGCCGCTGGACCGGCTGGTGGTCCTGGGGGTGGTGTCGCTGATCCTGTGGAGCCTGCTGGTCGTCGTCACGCTGAAGTACGTGGTGCTGATCATGCGCGCGGACAACCAGGGCGAGGGCGGCATCCTGTCGCTGTTCGCGCTGGTGCAGCGCCTGCTGACCGGCAGCAGCCGCTGGCAGCGCGGCATCGTGATGCTGGCGGCACTGGGGGCGGCGCTGTTCTACTGCGACGCGCTGATCACGCCCGCGATCTCGGTGCTGAGCGCGGTCGAGGGGCTCGAGGTCCTCAATCCCGCCACCGCCAGCGCCGTCGTGCCGGTGACGCTCGTGATCATCGTCGCGCTGTTCGCGATCCAGAGCCGCGGCACCGAGCGCGTGGGCCGTCTGTTCGGGCCGATCATGCTGGTCTGGTTCCTGGTGCTCGCGGTCTCCGGGGCGATAGCGGTGGCGCATCACCCCGGCGTGCTGGTAGCCCTGAGCCCGACCTACGGACTGATGCTGCTGACCCACCGGCCTGGCGTCGCGCTCGCGATCCTCGGCGGGGTGTTCCTGGCGATGACCGGCGGGGAGGCGCTCTATGCCGACATGGGGCACTTCGGCAAGACGCCGGTGCGCATCGCCTGGTTCGTGATGGTCTGGCCGGCGCTGATCCTGAACTACCTGGGTCAGGGAGCGCTGATCCTGGCCGATCCGGCCGCGGCGCACCTGCCGCTGTACGCGATGGTGCCGTCCGCGGTGCTGCCGTTCATGGTGCTGCTGGCGACCGCGGCGACGATCATCGCCTCGCAGGCGACCATCACCGGTGCATTCTCGGTGACGCGCCAGGCGATCCAGCTCGACCTGCTGCCGCGCCTGCGCATCACGCAGACTTCCGCGAACGAGCACAGCCAGATCTACGTGCCGATCGTCAACGCGTTCGTGCTGGTGGCCGTCTGCGTGTTCGTGCTCGCGTTCCGTTCCTCCGCCGCGCTGGGCGCGGCCTACGGGGCCGCGGTCGCCGGCACGATGTTCATCACCACGCTGCTCGGCATGCAGCTCGCCGGCACGCAGTGGCGCTGGCCCACCTGGCGGATCGTGATCGTGTTCGGGCCGCTGATGCTCGTGGACCTGGTCTATCTCGCCGGGAACCTGACCAAGTTCGCCGAGGGCGCGTGGGTGCCGCTGACGCTGGCACTGCTGCTGTTCGGCGTGTTCATGACGTGGCGCCGCGGCCGGCGGCTGCTGCGCAGTGCGCTGCGTGCCGTCGCCGTGCCGCTGACCGACCTGCCGCAGCTGCTCGCCGGAATCCCGCGCGTGCATGGCACCGCGGTGTTCCTGGCGAGCGATCCGAAGTACGTGCCGACGGCCATGCTGCGCAATCTCGAGCACAACCGCGTCGCGCACGAGCGCATCGTGTTCATGAACGTCGAGATCGTCAGCGCGCCGCGGCAGGATCCGGCCGACCGCGTGCGCATCGAGCTGCTGATGCCGGAGATCTACGTGGTCACGGCACGTTTCGGCTTCATGGAGACTCCGGACGTCAATGATGCGATGCGCCAGTGCCGCGCGCGCGGCCTGAAGCTGTTCGCCCAGGACTGTTCGTTCTTCCTCGGCTGGCACCTGGTGGTGCCGCGGCCGCGCGGAGGCTACGACGGGCTGCACCGGCGCGCGTTCGCCTGGATGCAGCGGCGCAGCGCCCAGGCGGTCGAGTTCTTCCGCATGCCCGAGCGCCGTGTGATCGTGCTCGCGACACAGATCGAGCTGTAGCGCGCAGCGTGGCGACCCGTATCGCGTGCGTGGTGGCGGCCGCGGACGATGGCGTGATCGGTCGGGACGGGACGCTGCCCTGGCACCTGCCCGATGACCTGCGCCACTTCAAGGCCGTCACGCTCGGCAAGCCGGTGCTGATGGGCCGCCGTACGCATGATTCGATCGGCCGTGCATTGCCCGGCCGCCGCAACCTGGTGCTGAGCCGTCATGCGCCGCGCGGCATCCCGCCGGCCGGCATCGAATACGTCGGCAGTTTCGAGGAGGCCTGTGCGCTGGTCGCGGATGCCCCCGAGCTGTGCGTGATCGGCGGCGCGGCGGTCTTCGGGCTGGCGCTCCCGCACGCCACGCGGGTCTATCTGACGCGGGTGCATGCCCGCGTCGCGGGCGACACGTTCTTCCCGCTGGCCGATCTGCGCGACTGGCACGAGCAGGAGCGCGTCGAACACCCGGCCGACGATCGCCATGCCCATGCCATGAGCTTCCTCCGGCTCGAGCGGCCGGAGCGTCGTGACTGACTGGCAGGCGTGGCGGGGCCTGTGTAGGCTACGCAGCCTCGAGGCGGCCGCGGCAGCCTTCCGGGGAGAGCACATGAGACCACGACAGCACGGCGGACCACGGCGTTCATGGAGTTCATGGAACCTGTTCGTCGCAGGCATAGCGCTCGGTGCGGCCGCGGCGGCCACGGCCGGGGCGCCGGTCGGCAGCTGGTTCGTGTCGCCGGAGCTGCTCGCGGTGCTGCCGGACAGCCACTTTCGTGCCGATGACGAGATCGGATTCCGGCTGGGCTTCGGGCGGGTGCTCACGGAGCAGTGGGATGCCGAGCTCGCCTGGGTGCACAACCGCTTCGGAGCGGCCGACGCCAATCCGGCGGGGGAACTCCGCCTCGACATCGGTGAGCTGGCCGTAGCCCGCGTGTTCCAGCGCAGCGCGTCGATCAATCCCTTCGTCGAAGCCGGCGTCGGATTCGAAAGCAGCCACTACGACAATGCGCGCAGCGGGACCGACCCGACGGCCCGGCTCGGCGCGGGGCTGCTCGCCGATGTCGTGCGCTTCGGCTCCTCGAGCCTGCAGTTGCGCGCGGATGCGGGTGGGCGCATCGATACGGCTGCCGGCAACGGCACGCGGCTCGATCCGTACATCGGCGTCGGACTGCGCTGGAACTTCGGGGCGCCGTCCCCGGCCGCCGCGGCGATCGCGCCGCCGCCACCACCACCACCACCACCTCCGACCCCACCGCCGCCCCCACCCCCGGTCGCGCAGGCACCCCCGCCGCCACCGCCCGCGGTGGTGGCCCTCGACAGCGACCATGATGGGGTGCCGGACAGCCTGGACCGATGCCCGAACACTCCGCCCGGCGACAAGGTCGATGCCAATGGCTGCAGCCTGACGATCCGGCTGCAGGTCTACTTCGACAACGACTCGGCGCGGATCAAGCCGGAATCCGATCCTGACCTCGACCGCCTGGTCGGCTTCCTGGAGCAGTCACCGTCTGCCACCGGAGTGCTCGAGGGTCACACCGACAGCAATGGCAAGGCGGCGCACAATCTCGGGCTCTCGCAGCGCCGGGCCGAGGCCGTCAAGTCCTACCTGGTCGCGCACGGCATCGCGGCCGCGCGACTGTCGACCATGGGCTATGGACAGAGCAGGCCGATTGCCGACAATGCGACGGCCGACGGACGCGCGCTGAACCGGCGCGTGGTGTTCCAGCGCACCGACGTGCAGCGCTGACGCCGACGCGCGGCATCCCGGCAAGCAGAACCTGAGCGCGCGGCGCAGCGCGGGCCGCCCGCGGCGGCGTCATTGCCGGCGCAGGT
>CAWIQV010000058.1:0-8822 GCA_963838275.1 uncultured Gammaproteobacteria bacterium
TACTGTCATTATTGACTTGAGAGTCTTTGCTGTGCGGAGAGAAGATCAAATCGGCACTCTATAGCCTCTTGACGCGGAGGGCAGATAGGCCGATACTCGGGACGGGAAGGGCTATATATGTACCGCGGCCCCATATACGCCTTATCAATCGCGGCGGCCGGTGCCGTGTTAGCATTGCCTGCCCGTGGACAGGCCGTAATTTCCACTCGTTCCGGCCTGGTCCACTTTTTCGAGGGAACGGTTTACGTGGCTGGCCAGCCGCTTGAAGCGCGTCTCGGAAAATTTACCAGCATACCGGAGCGTGCCGAATTACGGACGGAACAAGGCCGGGCGGAGGTGCTGCTCACCCCGGGCGTTTTCCTGCGCATCGGCGAAAACAGCGCCATTCGTATGATTGCGAACGCTCTGCCGGATACCCGGGTGGAATTGTTGGCGGGATCCGCCATTGTGGATTCGCTGGAACCGGGCTCGGGCACATCGGTGACTTTGATCTATAAGAGCTGGAATGTGCGCCAGGCTCAAAAAGGCGTCTACCGGATCGATTGCGAACCCGTCGCGCGAGCGGACGTTCACCCGGCAGCAGTTGCCGGACCAGGTCGGCGATGTCCGTGGGCTCGAGCATTCGTCCGGGGCCGCTCTCGCCGCAGGCCTGGAAGCCGACGCCGGGTCCCAGGATGCGCACGCCCCGCTGCGCGAGCAGCTCGAGGTTCGCCTGCGTGGCCGGGTGCTGCCACATCTGCTGGTTCATCGCCGGGGCGACCGCGACCGGCGCGGCGCTCGCGAGGCACAGCGTTCCGAGCAGCTCGTCGGCCAGCCCGTGCGCCAGGTGCGCCAGAAAATCCGCACTGGCCGGCGCCACCAGGATCAGCTCGGCCCAGCGGGCGAGCTCGATGTGCCCCATCGCGGCTTCGGCCGCCTGATCCCACAGGTCGGTGCGGACCGCGCGGCCGGTGAGTGCCTGCAGCGTGATCGGTGTGATGAAGCGTTGCGCGCCGGCCGTCATGACGACCTGCACCTGCGCGCCGGCCTCGACCAGGCGACGGGCCAGATCCGCGCTCTTGTAGGCCGCAATGCCGCCGGTCACACCGAGCAGGATCCGTCTGCCTTCCATGCACGTAATTATCAGCGTTTCTGGCCATGCACGCACGATATGATCATCGCATGCGACGGGCATGAAGCTGCAGACTGGCGCACAGTTTTCCAGCTCGGGGACGTCGAGGCGCCATGGCGATCAAGGACTGGCCGGAGCGCGAGCGGCCGCGCGAGAAGCTGCTGGCGGGGGTGCGGGAGCGCTCTCCGATGCCGAACTGCTGGCGGTGCTGCTGGGCAGTTCCGGTCGCCGCGGCGTCGATGCCGTGGCCGTCGCCCGCACGCTGCTGCCGAGCACCAGTCATTGCGCGGCTGCTTGCGCGCGGCGCAGTCAGCGCCGCAATGCGAGCGGCATGGGCATGGCGGGTTACTGCCGGCTGCAGGCTGCCTGGAACTCGCGCGCCGGCACTACGAGGAAGCGCTGCGCGCAGGATCTGCACTGCAATCGCCCGCCGCGACGCGGGAATTCCTGATGGCCCGGCTGCGCGATACGCCGCACGAGCTGTTCTGCTGCCTGCACCTGGACAACCGGCATCGGCTGATCGCCTTCGAGGAGCTGTTCCGGGGAACGATCGACGGCGCGAGCGTGCATCCGCGCGAGGTGGTCAAGCAGGCGTTGGCGCGCAATGCGGCGGCGATGATCCTGGCCCACAACCACCCGTCGGGAGTCGCGGAACCCAGCCGTGCCGACGAGCTGATCACGCGGCGGCTGCGCGAGGCGCTGGCGCTGGTGGACATTCCGGTGCTCGATCACCTGATCGTCGCCGGCAACAGCTGCGTGTCCCTGGCAGAGCGGGGATTGCTCTAGTCCCCGGCACGCCGCGCGGCGCGCCTGCACTTTGCCCTGCAGTTCGCACAGGAGTTCGCCGATAATGCGGGCTGTTCCACTGGCGCCGCGCTGGTCGCGTCGCGAAGCCTTCCCCTGCATGCAGCCACACCCGCCGCCGGCCCGGATCGTGCTCGCTTTTGCCGGCATCTACGTGATCTGGGGCACCACGTTCTTCGCGATCGCGCTCGTGATCCGCACCATCCCGCCGTTCCTGTCGGGCGCGCTGCGCTTTGCGCTCGCCGGAGGGCTCATGTACCTGTGGCTGCGGTTGCGCGATGCGCGCCCGCTCTCCGGTCTGCGCGTCGGGGGCGGCATCCTGTGCGGCGTGCTGCTGACCGGCATGGGCAACGGCTTCGTGATCTGGTCGCAGCAGGGGCTGCCGTCCGGCGTAGCGGCGCTGTTCGTGGGCGCGATGCCGGTGTCGGTGCTGCTGATGGACTGGCTGTTCTTCTCGCGCCGCACGCCGCGGCTGCAGGCGGTGCTCGGCTGCACGGTCGGTCTGGCCGGGGTCGTGGTGCTGGCCGTCTATACCGAATCCCTCGCCGGCAGCGCCCGGCCGATCTACATCGCGTCCGTGCTGCTGGCGCAGCTCGCCTGGGCGCTGGGCACGCTGCTGCAGCGGCGCTTCGTGCGCGCGGACCAGGTGGTCGCCTTCAGCTGCCTGCAGATGCTGAGCGGCGCCGCGTTTCAGGGGCTGATGGCACTGCTCGATCGCGAGTGGGCCGGCTTCTCGCCGGTGCGGGTCTCGCTGCTCTCGCTGCTGGCCCTGCTGTACCTGATCGCGATCGGCAGCATCGTCGCCGTGAACTGCTATTCGTTCCTCGTGGCGCACGTCCCGGCACAGCAGGTCACGACCTACGCGCTGGTCAATCCGGTCATCGCCCTGCTGCTCGGCACGCTGGTACTGCACGAACGCTTCAGCGGCGCGGCACTGCTGGCCTCGGTGCTGGTGATCGCCGGGGTCGCACTCGTGCTCTACCAGGGGCCGGCGCGCCGACCCGTTGGGCGAACGGCCTGAGGACCGTGCCTGGCACTTCAGCGCCGCGGGCGCGCCCGTTGCTTGCCTTGCGGCCGGCGCGGCTGGTATAAAGCGCGGCTCTGAACCCCTGCAGGGTCCAGCGCGCCTCGGGCGCACGGCCGCGACGGCGGGCCTTGCTCGGGGCGGCTTTATTCTTAACTGATTGATTTTCTGGAAGAATATCATGTCGCGCGTCTGTCAGGTCACCGGCAAGCGGCCGGTCACGGGTAACACCGTCTCGCATGCGAACAACAAGCGGAGGCGGCGTTTCCTGCCCAACCTGCACACGCAGCGGTTCTGGCTCGAGGGCGAGAAGCGCTGGGTGACGCTGCGCGTATCGACCAACGGCCTGCGGACGATCGAGAAGAACGGCCTCGAAGCGGTGCTCGCGAAGCTGCGCGCTCGCGGCGACGCTCCCTGAGGCGCATTCCAGGGGCAAGCCATGCGCGAGAAAGTCAAACTGCTCTCCTCGGCCGGCACCGGCCATTTCTATGTCGCGATGAAGAACAAGCGGCTGCATCCTGACAAGATGGAAGTGCGCAAGTTCGACCCGGTCGTGCGCAAGCACGTCGCGTACAAGGAAACGAAGATCAAGTAGCCGCGCGGCACCCTCCGCCGTGCCCGCCTAGGTCCCCGCAATGCCCGAGTTGCCGGAAGTCGAGACGACCCGGCGCGGCATCGCTCGCGCGATCCTCGGCCGCCGCATCGCCGAACTGCAGGTCCATGACGCACGGCTGCGCTGGCCCGTGGATCCGATGATGCCCGCGCAGGTGCGCGGCCAGCTGATCGACGCCGTCGGCAGGCGCGCCAAATACCTGCTGCTCGGGCTCGAGCGCGGGTGCCTGATCCTGCACCTGGGCATGTCCGGCAGCCTGCGGGTGCTCGAAGGCGACACGCCGCGACGCCGGCACGATCATTTCGACCTGCGCCTGGAGGGCGGGCTGACGCTGCGGCTGAACGATCCACGGCGTTTCGGCAGCCTGCACTACACCCTCGGGGATCCGGGCTCGCACCGGCTGCTGCGTGCGCTGGCCCCCGAGCCGCTCGAGGCCGGCTTCGACGCCGCCTACCTGTGGCAGGTGACGCGCCGGCGCCGTGCTGCCATCAAGCAGGTGCTGCTGAACGGGCACCTGGTCACCGGAGTCGGGAACATCTACGCGAGCGAGGCGCTGTTCCGCGCGCGGATCCGTCCGCGGCGCAGCGCGCGCGGCCTCACCCGCGGCGAGTGCGCGACGCTCGTGCGCGCGGTGCGCGCCGCGCTGCAGGCCGCGATCCGCGACGGCGGCACCACGCTGCGCGACTACGTGAACAGCGAGGGCAATGCCGGTCGCTTCCGCCAGAAGCTGTACGTCTACGAGCGCGCCGGCCGGCCTTGCCGCCGATGCGCGACGCCGATACGGCGCATCCTGCAGGGACAGCGCGCGAGCTATTTCTGCCCGCGCTGCCAGGCTTGATGCCCGTGAGCCGCGCGGCCTACCGCCAGTTGCGTCGCGATCCGGTCATGGCCGGACTGATCGCCGCGGCCGGCCCACTGCGGCTCGGCGTCGTCCCCGAGCGCGCCCCGTTCGAAGCCCTCGCGCGTGCGATCGCGCACCAGCAGCTGCATGGCGCGGCCGCCGAACGCATCCTCGCGCGCTTCATCGCGCTGGAGTCCGGTGCGGCGTTTCCGTCGCCGGAGAGCGTGCTGGCCCTGCCGGACGCGCGACTGCGCGGCGCGGGATTCTCCTACGCGAAGGTCGCGGCCCTGAAGGATCTTGCGCGGCACAGCCTCTCGGGTGTCGTGCCGTCCGGGCCGGTGCTCGCAGTATTGAGCGACGCCGAGATCATCGAGCGGCTCACCGCGGTGCGCGGCATCGGCCGCTGGACGGTCGAGATGCTGCTGATCTTCCAGCTGCGGCGGCCGGATGTGCTGCCGGTCGATGATTTCGGCGTACGCAACGGCTTCCGGCTCGCCTACCGGCTGCGCGGGATGCCGACGCCCGGTGCGCTCGCGACGTTCGGGGAACGCTGGGGTCCGCACCGCAGCGCGGCGGCGTGGTATCTGTGGCGTGCGGTGGACCTGGAGCGCGAGGGCAGGCTGCCGCGCTGTGCGCGTGCACCGCGCGTGGCGCTCAGCGTGCCGCCCGCGCCGCGCCGGAAAAGCTGAACGGTCGCGATGCTATGATCGCTGCCTCGATCGTTTTCTGGCGCCAGTTCGAGCCGCCGGGGAATCCGCCATGCCGTACTTGCTCCGCGGTCGCGCCGTCGGCGCCCTGTCGCTGTCGCTGCTGCTGCAGCTCGCGGGTTGCCATGCCCGGCCCGCGATTCCGGACGCCGCTCACCCTGCGGCGAGCCCGAACCGTCCCGCCAGCGCGCGCCACGCCATGGTCGCGAGTGCCAATCCGCTGGCCACCGAGGCGGGTCTCGCGATCCTGCGTGCCGGGGGCTCGGCGGCCGATGCGGCGGTCGCGATGCAGGCGGTGCTCGGACTGGTGGAGCCCCAGAGTTCCGGTCTCGGCGGTGGTGCGTTCATCAGCTACTACGACGCGGCGACCCGCCGCGTCAGTGCCTACAGCGGCCGCGAGTTCGCGCCCGCGGCCGCGGGACCGGACCTGTTTCTCGGCCCCGACGGGCATCCGCTGCCATTCGTCGCCGCCGTACTGAGCGGCCGTTCGACGGGCGTGCCCGGAGCCGTCGCCGCGCTCGCGCTGCTGCAGCACGAACACGGCAGGCTGCCGTGGCGCAGGCTGTTTGCCCGCGCCGAACAGCTGGCGCGCTCGGGATTCACGGTCAGCCCGCGGCTTGCGGGCATGATCGCGGGTCGGGCGCCCCAGGCCGGCACCGACGATGCGCGCCGCTACTTCACGAAGGCCGACGGCACGCGCTATGCGGCCGGTGACCGCCTGCGCAACCCCGCCTATGCGGACACCGTGCACCGGCTCGCGGTCGAAGGCCCCGCCGCCCTCTATCACGGCCCGATCGCACGCGACATCGTGCGGCGCGTGCAGGAAGGCGAGCTGCCCGGGGCACTCTCGCTCGATGACCTCGCGTCCTACCGTGCCGTGGAGACGCCGGCGCTGTGCCGCCCGTGGCGCCGCTACGTGGTCTGCGGGCCGCCCCCGCCGGCCGGCACGCTCAGCGTGCTGGAAGGCCTGCTGCTGCTCGAGCACACGGACATCGCCCGACGCGGTCCCGGCGATCCGCTCGCCTGGGTGCAGCTCGGCGCAGGCGGAGAGGCTGCTGTACGCGGATCGCAACCGCTACGTCGGGGATCCCGATTTCGTCCCCGTGCCCACCGCCGGCCTGCTCGATCCGGACTACCTGCGGGAGCGGGCCGCCCTGATCGGCACGCGCATCGATCCGACACCTCCGCCGCCGGGTCAGCCGCCGGGCGCCGGCAGCCCGGCGCCCGACCGCACCGTGGAGCCGGGTGGCACCTCGCATCTGGTGATCGTGGATGCCGCCGGCAACGTCGTGTCGATGACCACGACCGTGGAGAGCATCTTCGGCTCGGGTCGCATGGTCGACGGCTTCTTCCTGAACAACCAGCTCACCGACTTCAGCTTTGCGCCGGTCGGGCGCGATGGAGTGCCGGCGGCCAACGCGGTCGCCGCACACAAGCGGCCGCGCTCGGCGATGTCCCCGATCATCGTGCTCGACGCGCAGGGCCGCTTCGTCGCCGCGACCGGTTCGGCGGGCGGGCCGGCGATCATTTCCTACGTGCTCAAGACGCTGATCGGCACGCTGGACTGGGGGTTGCCGATGCAGGATGCGATCGCGCTGCCGAACCTGGTCGCGCGCGGTGCGCGCTTCGGGGCCGAGGCCGATCGCTTCGACCCGGCGCTGTTCGCGCGACTCGATGCGCTCGGCTTCGACCTGGGGCCTGGCGACTTCGAGGAATCCGGCCTGCAGGGCGTGCGCGTCGGAGACGACGGCACGCTGCAGGGCGGGGTCGATCCGCGACGCGAGGGCGTGGCGCTCGGCTATTGAGCTCCGGCCGGACCCGGCGCGCGGCTGCGCCGGCTCCTGAAGGCTGCCTCGACCAGCGGGTGCACGAAGTGCCCGACGTCCCCCCCGAGGCTCGCGATCTCGCGCACCAGGGTCGAGGAAATGAACGTGAACTGCTCCTTGGGCATCATGAAGACGGTCTCGACGTCGGGCTCGAGATGCCGGCCCATGTTGGCGAGCTGGAACTCGAATTCGAAGTCGGAGACGGCGCGCAACCCGCGGACGATGACCGCGATGCCACGCGCGCGCGCGAATTCGACCGTGAGTCCGGTGTAGCCCTCGACCTCGACGTTCGGCAGGTCGGCCAGCACGCCGCGCGCGAGTTCGACGCGCTGCTCGACCGGGAAGGCAGGAGTCTTGGACGGATTGGCGGCAATCGCGATCACGACCCGATCGAAGATGCTGGCAGCCCGCCGCACGATGTCCTCGTGGCCGCGCGTCAGGGGATCGAAGGTTCCGGGATAGACCGCGCTGGGTTTCATCGCAAGTGCCGTCCTCGGCCGCTAGGCTGCCCACTAGGCTGCGTAGAGATGATACCCGACCTCGCCCGCAGTGCCGGCGCGCAATTCGCGCCAGCGTTCCGGCAGCACCGGCGGCGGATCCCGGCGCGCGCGTTCGACATAGATGCGCGCATCGGGCCGCAGCCAGCCGCGCTCGAGCGCCGCCGCGCTCGGCGCCAGCAGCGCCGTCGCGTACGGCGGATCGAGAAACACGACATCGAAGCCCTGCGGCGCGGCGGTCTCGAGGTAACGGGGCGCAGTGGCGCACAGCACCGTGGCACCGGTGGCCTGCCATGCGAGCAGCAGGCGCTCGAGGGCCAGGACGGCCGCGCGCTGCTGCTCGACGAAGCGCACCGAGGCCGCGCCGCGCGAGAGTGCCTCCAGTCCCAGCGCGCCGGATCCGGCGAACAGATCCAGGCAGTGCGCGCCCTCGATACGCGGCTGCAGCCAGTTGAACAGCGTTTCGCGCACGCGATCCGGCGTGGGCCGGATGTCCAGTGGCGGAAACCGTAACCGGCGGCCACGCCAGCGGCCGGCAATGATGCGCAGCATGCGCTGCTGCGCACCGCGTGGCCGTCCGCCGGGCGCGGGTGGAGGAGCGCTCATGCGCGCACCTTAAGCGCAACGGCGCGCTGCGTGCCAGTCCTGCGCCGTGCGACAATCGCGCCGCCATGCCCGATTCTGCGCCGCCGGAAGGCCTGTTCGCCCGCCTCAGGGCCCGTCTGAACCGGGGCGGAGCCTCGCTCGCGCGCGAGCTGCGCAGCGTACTGCGCGGACGCCGCATCGACGCGGCCGTGCTCGAGGACCTGGAGGCCCGGCTGCTGATGGCCGACGTCGGCGTCGAGGCCACGAACGAGATCCTCGAAGAGCTGGGGCGCCGCGTGGCGCGGCGCGAGCTCGATGACGTGGAGGCGCTGCTCGAGGCGCTGCGCGCGCTGCTGACTACGCTGCTCGCACCGTGCGAGCAGCCGTTGCGCATCGATCCGGCGGCCCGACCGTACGTGGTATTGATCGTCGGCGTGAACGGCTCGGGCAAGACCACGAGCATCGGCAAGCTCGCGCAGCTGCTGCGCCGGGACGGGCGCAGCGTGATGCTGGCGGCGGGCGACACCTTCCGCGCGGCGGCAGTGGAGCAGCTGCAGATCTGGGCGCAGCGCACCGGAGCGGCCTTCAGCGCGCAGGCCACGGGAGCCGACCCGGGCGCGGTGATCTTCGATGCCCTGCAGTCCGCGCAGTCGCGCGGCATCGACGTGCTGCTGGCCGACACTGCCGGGCGACTGCACAGCCAGACCCACCTGATGGACGAGCTGCGCAAGGTCAAGCGCGTGATCCAGCGGGTCATGCCGGAAGCACCGCACGAAGTGCTGCTGGTGCTCGACGCCAACCAGGGCAGCAACGC
>CAWIQV010000059.1:0-55704 GCA_963838275.1 uncultured Gammaproteobacteria bacterium
CGGGGTCGGCACGTTCAGCGCCGAGACCGTCAGGATCTGGTCCGCGGAGCTGTCGGTGTCGATGCGGATCACGGTGGCGGCCGGGTCCTGGCCGCTGTCGTCGATGCGCGCGCCGCTGGCGAGCAGCGCCTTGCGCAGCTCGCCATAGAAGTCCGATTCCGTGTCGCGGGTCTCGATGCGCACCAGCGCGATCGAGCGCGGCAGGTTGACGCTGCCCTGCAGCCGGAAGCCGCAGCCACCGCAGGCCAGCGCCAGCAGCCCGAAGGCCAGCGCGCCTGCGCCCCACCGGCGACGAGCGCTCATACCACGAGGTTCAGCAGCTTGTCGGGCACGTGCACGGCCTTGCGTATCTCCCGGCCCTCCACGAACCGCTGCACCGCGGGTTCCGCCAGGGCCGCGGCCAGCGCGCTGTCGCGGTCCGCGCCCGCGGGCAGCTGCAGCCGTCCGCGCAGCTTGCCGTTGACCTGCACGATCAGCTCCACCATCGACTGCTCGAGCGCGCGCGCATCGGGCTCCGGCCAGCGCTCGTCGATGATCGCCCGCTCGTGGCCGAGCGCATGCCAGAGCGCATGGGCGATGTGCGGCACGATCGGCGAGAGCCCGAGCACCGCGATCTCGAGCGCCTCCTGCCGCACCGCGCGCGCCATCGGGCTGCCATCCGTGAAATGCCCGGTCGCGTTGAGCAGCTCCATCACCGCGGCGATCGCGGTATTGAAGGTGCGCCGGCGGCCCATGTCGCTGGTGACGCTTCGCGAGCGTCTGGTGCGCGGCGCGGCGCAGCGCAGCGCGCCGGCGCGTCCAGCGCGGCAACCTCCAGCGGCGGCGGCGGCCCGCCCGAGACATGCTCGTACACCGCCTTCCACAGCCGCCGCAGGAAGCGGTACTGGCCCTGCACGCCCTCGTCGGACCACTCCAGCGACTGCTCCGGCGGCGCGGCGAACATCATGAACAGCCGCGCGGTATCGGCCCCGTACTGCTCGACCAGCGACTGCGGATCCACGCCGTTGTTCTTCGACTTGGACATGGTCCCGAGGCCGCCGTACTCGACCGGCGCCTGGTCCAGCAGCGAGCGCGCGCCGACTGCGCGCGCCGTCGGCGGCGTGCAGCACCTCGACGTCGGCGGGGTTGAGGTAGGCGCGACGGCCGTCGCTGCCGCTGCGGTAGTAGATCTGGTTGAGCACCATGCCCTGCGTCAGCAGGTTCGCGAACGGCTCGTCGAGCTGGCAGCAGCTGCAGGTCGCGCATCACGCGGGTCCAGAAGCGCGAGTACAGCAGGTGCAGGATCGCATGCTCGATGCCGCCGATGTACTGGTCGACCGGCAGCCAGTAGCGGGCGCGCTCGTCAACGCGCCGCGGCACCATTGTCGGCGCACGCAAAGCGCAGGAAGTACCACGAGGAATCGACGAACGTGTCCATCGTGTCGGTCTCGCGCCGCGCCGGCGCGTCCGCAGTGCGGACACGCGCAGCGGACGAATTCCTGCGCAGCGCGCCAGCGGGTTGCCGCTGCCGTCCGGCACCAGCGACTCGGGCAGGATCACCGGCAGCTGCGCGTCGGGCACCGGCACCTCGCCGCAGTCCGCGCAATGGACCAGCGGGATCGGGCAGCCCCAGTAGCGCTGGCGCGAGATGCCCCAGTCGCGCAGCCGCCACTGCACGCGCCGCGTGCCGCGCCCGAGGCGCCCGAGCGCCGCGGCGATGGCCGGGATCGCCTCGGCCGAGGACATTCCGGTGAATTCGCCCGAACCGGCCAGTACGCCCTGCTCGGCGTAGGCGGCCCGCCACGGCGCGTCGGCGCGCTCGTAACCGCCCTGCGGCGGCAGGATCACGGTGCGGATCTCGACCCCGAAGCGCAGCGCGAACTCGAAATCGCGCTCGTCGTGTGCGGGCACGCCCATCACCGCGCCCTCGCCGTAGGCCATCAGCACGTAGTTCGCGACCCACACCGGGATCGGCGCGCCGGTCAATGGATGCAGCACGTGCAGTCCGGTGGCGCGGCCACGCTTCTCGGCCGTCGCGACGTCCGCCTCCATCGTGCTGCCGCGCCTGCATTCGTCGATGAACGCGGCCAGTGCCGGGTCGCGCGCGGCGGCCGCGGCAGCCAGCGGATGCTCGGCGCGAGATGGCCACGAAGGTGACGCCGAACAGCGTGTCGGCGCGCGTCGTGAAGACGCGCAGCGCCGCATCCGCTGCGGCGCCGGGGCCGAGCAGCGCGCGCGTGTCCGGCGCGTGCGGAAACGCCACGTCGACGCCCTCGCTGCGGCCGATCCAGTTGGACTGCATCACGCGCACCCGCTCGGGCCACCCCGGCAGCGTCCCCAGGGCGTCGAGCAGCTCCTGGGCATACTGCGTGATGCGCAGGTAATACATCGGAATCTCGCGCTTCTCGACCAGCGCCCCGGTGCGCCAGCCGCGGCCATCGATCACCTGCTCGTTCGCGAGCACCGTCTGGTCGACCGGATCCCAGTTCACGACCCCGGTCCGCTTGTACGCGATGCCGCGCTCCCGCATGCGCAGGAACAGCCACTGGTTCCAGCGGTAGTAACCCGGGTCGCAGGTGCTGAGTTCGCGATGCCAGTCGATCGCCAGCCCCAGCGAGCGCAGCTGACGGCGCATGTAATCGATGTTCTCGCGGGTCCAGCGCGCCGGGGGCACGCCATTGGCGATCGCCGCGTTCTCGGCCGGCAGGCCGAAGGCGTCCCAGCCCATCGGCTGCAGCACGTTGTAGCCCTGCATGCGCATGAAGCGCGCGATCACGTCCCCGATCGTGTAGTTGCGCACATGCCCCATGTGCAGCCGGCCCGAGGGGTACGGAAACATCGACAGGCAGTAGTACTTGCGCCCGCCGGCCTGCTCACGGGCGGCGAACGAATCGTGCGCGTTCCAGTATTCCTGGGCCGCGCGCTCGACGGCGGCAGCCTCGTAGCGTTCCTGCATGCGCGCAAGAATACACGAGCCGCCGGCGGCGCGGCCCACCGCCGGCGGCCTGCCCGCGGCAGGCTACTGCAGCGTGACGGTCACGATCGACTGCTGGTTGTCGCGCTGGATCAGCAGCGTCGCGGACCGGCCGGCACTCTTCACCGCGGCCTGGAATTCCGCGACCGAGCCGATCGTCGTCCGGTTCACCGACAGCACGATATCGCCCTCGCGCAGGCCGGCGTCGACCGCGGGCCCGCTGGCCCCGACGATCACCACCGTGGCCCGGGTCTTCAGCTGCGTGCGCTCCGCGGCGCTCAGCGCCCGCACCGACAGGCCGATGCGGTTGACCGTGGCGGTGTCGCCGCCACCGCCGTCCTGGCTCTCCTGGACGCTGGTGCGGCGCGTGCTCTTCTCCTTGAGTTCCTCGACCGTGACGCTGATGTGCTTGATGGCCTTGTCGCGCCAGACCTCGAGCTGCACCGTCTGTCCCGGCTTGATTTCCGCGATCATCGACGGCAGCTGCTCGGAGCTCTCGACGCCGTGGCCATTGACGCTGAGGATGACGTCGAGCGGCTCGATCCCGGCCTTGTCGGCCGGGCCGCCCGGCTCGACGGAGGCGACCGCGGCGCCGCGCGGACGATCGAGCCCGAAGTTGTCGGCGGTCGCGGCGGTGACCTCCTGGATCGTCACGCCGATGCGCCCGCGGCTGACGCGCCCGGACTTGATTAGCTGCCCGGCAACGTTGTTCGCGACGTCGATCGGGATCGCGAACGAGATCCCCTCGTAGCCGCCACTGCGGCTGTAGATCTGCGAATTGATACCGACCACCTCGCCTTCCAGGTTGAACAGCGGGCCGCCGGAATTGCCGGGGTTGACCGCGACGTCGGTCTGGATGAACGGCACGTAGCCGTTGCCCGCCTCGCCGACGTTGCCGCGCGCGATCGCGCTGACGACGCCCGCGGTCACGCTGTTCTCGAAGCCGAACGGCGAGCCGATCGCGAGCACCCACTGGCCGGGGCGCAGCTTGTTCGAGTCGCCCAGCCGCACCACCGGCAGGTCGCCCTTGGCGTTGATCTTGATCACCGCGACGTCGGTGCGCTCGTCCAGTCCGACCACCTTGCCGTCGAACTCGCGCCGGTCGGTGAGCTTGACGGTGATCTTGGAGGCGTTGTTGACCACGTGCGCGTTGGTCAGGATGTAGCCCTCCGGGGCAATGATGAAGCCCGAGCCGATGCCGCGCACCGGTGCGAAGTTGCGCGGCTGCGGGATGCCGTTGCGCGGGATGCCGAAGCGGCGGAAGAAATCGCCGAACGGATCCTCCGAATCGTCGTTGCCGTCCTCGTCGCCCTGCGCCTGCTGGGCCTTCTCGACCACCTGCACGTTCACCACCGCGGGTCCGACCTGCGCGACCAGGTCGGCGAAGTCCGGCAGGCCGCGGTTCGCGGCCGCGATCGCCTCCGGGCTCACCATCACCGCGGCGGCGGGATGCAGCGCCGGCTTCGCCGGATCATTGGCCGCCGCGGCCGAGGAGGACTGCGAGGAACAGGCGGCGAACAATGTGACGAGGGCAATGGCTCCCAGCAGGCGGGGCCCCACATCCTGATGCGACATAGTTGAGCTACTCCGGACCGTCGTTGAATGGCTGCATGATAGACCCTGACGGGGCGCGGCGGTTCCGGGAGCCCCTCGTGGGGGTCCCGGCCGCCGGCTCCAGGGCGGCCTGCGCCACCGGCTCTCCGTTCTGGGGGCGTCCCCGCAGGATCGCAAGGGCCGCCGCCAGCAGCCCCGCCAGGATGGCCGGCAGGTCGCCGGTCCGCGCATAGGGCGGCATCCCGGAGCGCGGCTGCACCGCGCCGCGCAGCACCACGGACTGGAATTCCGCCGCCTGCGCCAGCACCTGCCCGCGCTCGCCGACCAGCGCCGAGACGCCATCGTTGGCCGCGCGCAGCAGCGGGCGCTGCGCCTCGATGGCGCGCATCCGCGCGATCTGGAAATGCTGGTAGCGTGCCCAGGAATGCCCGAACCAGGCGTCATTGGTGACGTTGACCAGCAGCCGGGCACGTTCCAGCGCCCCCAGGTTGGCGCTGCCGTAGGCGTCCTCGTAGCAGATACTCTGCGCGAGCGTGGTGCCGCCGGCGTCGACGGCATCCTGGTGGGCCGCGCCCGGCGTGAAATCCGAGTACGGCAGGTTCATGAGCCGCAGCCACGAACGGATGAAACCAGGCACCGGGAAGAATTCGGCGAACGGCACGAGGTGGTGCTTGTCGTAGAAGCGCACGCGGTCCGACAGCGTCATGATCGAGTTGTAGTAGCGGTCCTGGCCGTCGGCACGCAGGATGCCCATGATCATGTCGGAATGGTGGGCCCGCGCGGCCGCATAGAGCTGCCCGAGAAACTGCGGAATCTCGTTCGCGAGCTGCGGCAGCGCGGCCTCCGGCCATACGATCAGCTGCGCGCCGAGCGCCTGCTGGTTCAGGCGCGCATACAGCTCGCGCGTCGGCACGACGTTGTCCGCCTGCCACTTGAGATCCTGCGGCACGGCGCCCTGCACGATCGCGACGCTGACCGGCGGCCCCGCTGCCGGCGTCCACGCCACCCGATCGAGCAGCGCTCCCGCGCCCCACGGCAGCAGCAGCAGTGCCGCGGCGAGCAGCCGCACGCGGCGCGTGCCGCGCAGCAGCGCCAGCAGCGCGCCGCTGCCGAGCAGCAGCAGCGCCGACACGCCATAGACTCCCACCACGCGGTGCGAACGCGCGCAGCACCGTGTCGGTCTGCGAGTAGCCGAGCGACAGCCACGGGAAGCCGGTCAGGAACCAGCCGCGCCACCACTCCACCAGCAGCCAGAGCCCCGGGAGTCCGACGCAGCCAGCGCACCGGCACCGCGCGCCGGCAGCAGCCGCGCAGGCGAGGTAGCCGAGCAGCGCCTGGTAGCGCGGCCATGATCGCGACCAGCGCGAGCAGCAGCAGCAGCGCCAGCCATATCGGCGCGCCGCCGAAGCCATGGATGCTGATCAGCAGCCACCAGGTACCGAGCCCGAAGGTGCCGGCGCCGAAGCAGAAGCCGAGCCAGGCCGCGCGACGCGGCGCGGCGCCCTCCCACAGCCACATCAGCACTGCCGGGCACAGGATCGCGAACGGCCACAGCTGCAGCGGCGCGAACGCGCAGGCCAGCAGCGCGCCGGCGCGCCAGCGCCAGCGCAGCGATGCGCGCGCCGCGCGTCACTCCGGCGGCGCCGTGGGCGTGGAACTGCGGCGGTGATGCGTGACGCGCAGGCTGTCGATGCGGCGCCGGTCGGTGCGCATGCACGCGGAACTCGAACGGACCGAGCGTGACGCTCTCGCCGCGGCGCGGCATGCGCCCGAGCTGCTTCATGACCAGCCCCGCGACCGTGTCGAACTCGCCCTCGGGCAGCTCGGCGTGGAAGTACTGGTTGAACTCGTCGATGCGGGTGCCGCCCCGCACGCTGAACTGCCGCTCGCCCTCGCGGCGGATGTTCTGGTCGTCCTCGACGTCGAACTCGTCATCGATGTCGCCGACGATCTGCTCGATGACGTCCTCGATCGTGACCAGTCCGGCGACGCCGCTGTACTCGTCGATCACGATCGCCATGTGGTTGCGGTTGACCGCGGAACTCCTTGAGCAGCACGTTCAGCCGCTTGGACTCGGGCACGAACACCGCCGGTCGCAGGTACTCGCGCATGTCGAACTTCGCGGGGCTGGCGCCGGCGTACAGCCGCAGCAGGTCCTTGGCCAGCAGGATGCCGGCCACGTCGTCGCGGTCGCCATCCAGCACCGGAAAGCGCGAGTGGCCGGACTCCACGACCGCGGCCAGGATGCGCGCGATCGGATCCTCGCGCCGCAGGCAGGCCATCTGCGCCCGCGGCACCATGATGTCGCGCACCTGCTGGTCGGCCACCGCCAGCACGCCCTCGAGCATCGCGAACGCCTCGGCATCGAGCACGCCGCGCTGGTGCGACTGCGCCAGCATCTCGACCAGCTGCGCGCGGTCCTTGAGACCCGCGGCCAGCGTGCGCGTGAGTGTGGCGCGCCAGCGCCCGGTGGCGCCGGTGCGTCCTGATCCGCCCGAGCCGTCCTTAGCCATGCTGCTCAGCGCTCCGTCGCCCGGTAGGGATTGGCGATGCCCAGCCGCCGCAGGCATGCGATCTCGCGCCGCTCCATGCGCCGCGCCTGCTCCGGCCGCTCATGATCGAAGCCCAGCAGGTGCAGCACGCCATGGACGACCAGGTGTGCCCAGTGGGCGCGCGCGCTCTTGCGCTGCGCACGCGCCTCGGCGCGCACCACGGCCGGACAGAGCACCAGGTCGCCGAGCCAGTCCGGTCACGCTGGCGGCGCTCGGCAGGGCCGGGAACGACAGCACGTTGGTCGCATGGTCGCGGCCGCGATAGCGGGCGTTGAGGGCCCGGCTCTCGGCCGGGCCGACCAGCCGCACCGCCAGCTCCGCTGCGGCGCGCCGCGCGGCCGAGCGCGGCGCGCGCCCAGCCCTGGAACTCGGCGCGCTTCGGCTGCCAGCCGGCCCTGACGCGCCGCTCCACGCGCAGCGCCGGCCCCGCCTCCGGAGCGGCCGCCACCCGCACGGCACGCCGTGCAGGTGTCATGGCGCGTCGGCGCGTTCATGCGACTCGTAGGCGCTGCACGATGCGCTGCACCAGCGGGTGGCGCACCACGTCGCCGGCGTCGAACAGCGTGAACGCGACGCCGCTCGACGCCCTGCAGCACCGCCAGGGCATGCTGCAGCCCGGACATGCGCCCGCTCGGCAGGTCGGTCTGGGTGAGATCGCCGGTCACCACCGCGCGCGAGCCGAAGCCGATGCGCGTCAGGAACATCTTCATCTGCTCGATGGTCGTGTTCTGCGCCTCGTCCAGGATGATGAATGACTCGTTGAGCGAGCGACCGCGCATGAACGCGAGCGGCGCGACCTCGATCGCGTTGCGCTCGATGAAACGGGCGACGCGCTCGAAGCCCATCATCTCGTACAGCGCGTCGTACATCGGGCGCAGGTACGGATCGACCTTCTGCGCCATGTCGCCGGGCAGGAAGCCGAGCCGTTCGCCGGCCTCGACCGCCGGGCGCACCAGCACGATCCGGCGCACCCGTTCGGCCAGCAGCGCCTCGACCGCGCAGGCCACCGCGAGGTAGGTCTTGCCGGTACCGGCCGGCCCGATGCCGAAGCTCAGGTCGTGCTGGTGGATGCTGGCCAGGTATTCGCGCTGATGCGCGCCGCGTGCGCGCACCGTGCTGCGCCGCGCCTGCGCCGGCCGGTCGCCCCGCGGCTCGGAGCCGGCAGGCTCGATGGCCGCGATTTCGATCGTGTCGTCCTCGTCCGCGGGCGCATCGTGCGCGTGCTCCACCAGGCACAGGTGCACCTGCTCGGGAGTCAGTTCGTGGTCGCGCGTCTGCGCGAACAGCGCCCGCAGCACCGACACGGTCGAGTCCGCGCGCGCACCGCGCACCCGGAAGGAATGGCCGCGCCGCCGTATCTGCACGCCGAGCCGGGTCTCGACCAGGCGCAGGTTCGCATCGAGCGGGCCGCACAGCGTCGCCAGACGCGTGTTGTCCGCGGGCTCGAGGGCGAATTCGCGGGCGCGCGGCGCCGGAATTCACGCGCGCTCAGGCCCCGACCGCGCGCACGCGCTCGCGCGGCACCGTCGCCGCGTCGGGCAGGGCGCCGCGCAGCGAATGCGGCCGCGCCTCGGTGATGCGCACCTCGACGAAATGCTGCAGCAGCGAGGCGGGGCCGGGGAAATTGACCCAGCGGTTGTTCTCGGTACGGCCGGCGAGCTCCCCGTCACCGCGGCTCGCGTGCCGCTCGACCAGCACGCGCTGCAGGCTGCCGACCATCGAGCGGCTGATCTCGAGTGCCTGGGCGTCGAGCCGCGCCTGCAGCCGCGCGAGGCGCTCCTGGCGGATCGCGAGCGGCACTGCATCGGGCAGCGCCGCGGCCGGCGTCCCGGGGCGGGGGCTGTAGAGAAAGCAGAACGACTGGTCGCAGCTGCATCTCGGCGGCGAGGCGCAGCGTGGCCGCGAAATCGCTCTCGGTCTCGCCCGGGAATCCAACGATGAAGTCGGTGGAGATCGCGATGTCCGGGGCGTACCGCGCGCAGCCGCGCGCAGCCGCTCCTGGTACTGCAGCGCGGTGTAGCCGCGCTTCATCAGCGCCAGGATGCGATCCGAGCCGCTCTGCACCGGCAGGTGCAGGTGGCTCGCCAGCTGCGGCACATTCGCATAGGCCTCGACCAGGCTGTCGCCGAAGTGCAGCGGATGCGAGGTCGTGAAGCGGATGCGCTGCACGCCGGGCACCGCCGCGACGTGATGGATCAGGGTCGCCAGGTCCACGCGCGCCCCGTCGGCCATCGGGCCAGCGTAGGCGTTGACGTTCTGGCCGAGCAGCACGATCTCGCCCGACGCCCTGGGCGGCGAGCGCCGCGACCTCCGCCAGCACCGATTCGAAGGGCCGGCTGACCTCGTCACCGCGCGTGTACGGCACGACGCAGAAGCTGCAGTACTTGCTGCAGCCCTCCATCACCGAAACATAGGCCCGGCTGCCCTCGGCACGCGGCGCCGGCAGCCGGTCGAACTTCTCGATCTCGGGAAAGCTGACGTCGACGACCGCACGTCCATGGCCGCGCAGCCGCTCGATCATCTGCGGCAGGCGATGGATCGTCTGCGGTCCGAACACCAGGTCGACGCACGGGGCGCGGGCAACGATCGCCTCGCCCTCCTGCGAGGCCACGCAGCCGCCGACGCCGATGATGAGCTCGGGTCGGCGTGCCTTGCGCTCCCGCCATTCGCCGAGCAGCGAGTAGACCTTTTCCTGGGCCTTCTCGCGCACCGAGCAGGTGTTCATCAGCAGTACGTCGGCCTCGTCCGGATCATCGGTCGCGCACCATCCGAGGTTCGCGCGCAGCACGTCCGCCATGCGCGCGGAGTCGTACTCGTTCATCTGGCAACCGAAGGTCTTGATGTAGTAGCGGCCAGCCATGCAGCTCGGTTCCGGGGCGAGCGCACAGCGTAGCGGTTTTGGCCCCGGCAGGGAACGCGACCCTCGGGATCGGAGGCCCGCGTATAGCCTATGAAGCTATGAAAATCAATGAATTATGATAGTGCCCGCTAGAACGGGATGTCGTCGTCGAACTCGTCGCGGCTCGCACCCGCGCCGGCAGCGGCACCCTCCGGACCCTCGGTGCGCGTGGCCGCCTCGGCATAGCCGCCAGCGGCCGCGCCGCCCTGGGCCCCACCGCCACCACCGCCCGCGCCGCCCCGGCCACCCAGCATCTGCATCTCGTTGCCGACGATTTCGGTCGTGTAGCGGTCCCGGCCTTCCTTGTCCTGCCACTTGCGCGTGCGCAGCCGGCCCTCGATATAGACCTGAGAGCCCTTGCGCAGGTATTCGGCGGCGATCTCCCCGAGCCGCCCGAACAGCGCGACGTTGTGCCACTCGGTGCGCTCCTGCTGCTCGCCGGACTGCTTGTCTTTCCAGCTCTCGGTGGTCGCGAGCCGCAGGTTCGCGACGGTCATGCCCGGAGGGCATCGCCCGGGTTTCCGGATCCGCACCGAGATGACCGATCAGGATGACCTTATTGATGCCACGCGCCATGGGATCCTCTCCGCTCTGGATCGAAGCCGATTGTAGAGCTTTTGAGTGCGACCCGCCGCTGCGTTTATAGTGGTTCTTTGGCCTAACGCGCGTCCAGGATTCTCCAGCCACCCCATGCAGACCATCCGCATACGCGGCGCCCGCACCCACAACCTGGCCAATATCGACCTGGATCTGCCGCGCGAGCGGCTGATCGTGATCACCGGCCTGTCCGGCTCCGGCAAGTCCTCCCTCGCCTTCGACACGCTGTACGCGGAGGGCCAGCGCCGCTACGTCGAATCCCTGTCCGCCTACGCGCGCCAGTTCCTGGCGATGATGGACAAGCCCGACGTCGACAGCATCGAGGGTCTGTCTCCGGCCATCGCGATCGAACAGAAGAGCGGCTCGCACAATCCGCGCTCGACGGTCGGCACGGTGACGGAGATCTACGACTACCTGCGGCTGCTGTTCGCGCGCGCCGGGCTGCCGCGCTGTCCGCGCCACGGCATCGACCTGGCCGCGCAGACCGTGAGCCAGATGGTCGACGCGGTGCTGCTGCAGCCCGCCGGCGAGCTCGCGCTGCTGCTGGCGCCGGTCGTGGACGAGCGGCGCGGCGAACACGCCCAGCTGCTCGAGCGAGCTGGCGGGATCGGGCTTCGTGCGCGTGCGCATCGATGGCGTCGTGCACGAGATCGACGAGGCGCCGCAGCTCGATCCGAAGCGCAAGCACCGCATCGAGGCCGTCGTGGACCGCTTCCGGGTCCGCCCCGATGCGAGCCAGCGGCTCGCGGAGTCCTTCGAGACCGCGATCCGGCTCGGGGACGGCACCGCCGAAGTCGTGTTTCCCGACAGTGCCACGCTCCCCGCGCTGCGATTCAGCAGCCGCCACGCCTGTCCGGTGTGCGGCTTCACGGTACCGCCGCTCGAGCCGCGGCTGTTCTCGTTCAACAATCCGGCCGGCGCCTGTCCGGCCTGCGACGGGCTCGGCTTCCAGGAGTTCTTCGACCCCGAGCGCGTCGTCGTGCATCCTCACCTGTCGCTGGCCGGCGGCGCGGTGCGCGGCTGGGACCGGCGCAACGCGCACTACTTCGAGCTGCTGCAGTCCCTGGCGCGCCATTTTGCATTCGACGTCGAGCAGCCGTGGACCGAGCTGCCCGAGGCGATCCGCACGCTGCTGCTGTTCGGCAGCGGCGAGCAGCAGATCGAGTTCCGCTACCCGCGAGGGACGCAGCCTGACACGCCGCAAGCATGCATTCGAGGGCATCGTGCCGAACCTCGAGCGGCGCTTCCGGGAGACCGAGTCCCAGGCCGTGCGCGAGGAGCTGCGCAAGTACCTCGGCACCCGGCCGTGCCTGGAGTGCGGCGGCGCCCGGCTCAACGAGGCCGCACGCTCGGTGCTGATCGACGGCCGCAACCTGCCCGCGGTCACGCGCCTGACCGTGGGGCAGGCGCGTGACTGGTTCACCGGGCTGTCCCTCGACGGCGCGCGCGCGCTGATCGCGGCGCGCATCGTGCGCGAAGTCGCGGCGCGGCTGAGCTTCCTGGTCGACGTCGGACTGGAGTACCTGAGCCTGGACCGCGGGGCCGGCACGCTCTCCGGCGGCGAGGCCCAGCGTATCCGGCTCGCAAGCCAGGTCGGCTCGGGCCTCACCGGGGTCATGTACATCCTGGACGAGCCCTCGATCGGACTGCACCAGCGCGACAACGAGCGCCTGCTCAAGACCCTGAAGCGCCTGCGCGATCTCGGCAACTCGGTGATCGTCGTCGAGCACGACGAGGACGCGATCCGTGCCGCCGATCACGTCGTGGACCTGGGGCCCGGAGCCGGTGCCCATGGCGGCCACGTGGTCGCCGAGGGCACCCCTGAGCAGATCGAAGCCAACCCCGCCTCGATGACCGGGGACTACCTGTCCGGGCGGGCGTTCATTCCGGTCCCGGCGCGCCGCGCGCCCGACCCTGCGCGCTGGCTGCACGGTGCGCGGCGCCCGCAGCAACAACCTGCGCCAGGTGACGGTGGGCGTGCCGGTCGGGTTGCTGACCTGCGTGACCGGGGTGTCCGGATCCGGCAAGTCCACGCTGGTGGAGGACACGCTGTACCGCCGCGCCGCCGCGCACCTGAACGATTCGAGCCTCGATGGCGCCGGCCTCTGCGATGGCATCGACGGCCTCGAATACTTCGACCGCGTGATCCAGATCGACCAGAACCCGATCGGCCGCACCCCGCGCTCCAATCCGGCGACCTACACCGGGCTGTTCACGACGATCCGCGAGCTGTTCGCGGCGGTGCCGGAGGCCCGCGCGCGTGGCTATGACGCGGGCCGCTTCAGCTTCAACGTCAAGGGCGGCCGCTGCGAGGCCTGCCAGGGCGACGGCGTGCTGCGCGTCGAGATGCACTTCCTGCCCGACCTGTACGTGCCCTGTGACGTCTGCCGCGGCCGGCGCTACAACCGCGAGACGCTCGAGATCCGTTACCGCGGGCACAGCATCCACGAAGTACTCGACATGACGGTCGAGGACGCGCGCGCGATGTTCGGCAACGTGCCCGCCATCGACGGCAAGCTGCGCGCGCTGCTGGAGGTCGGGCTGTCCTACGTGCGCCTCGGGCAGAATGCGACCACCCTCTCGGGGGGCGAGGCGCAGCGCGTGAAGCTCGCGCGCGAGCTGTCCAAGCGCGGCACCGGCCGCTCGCTCTATATCCTCGACGAGCCGACCACCGGGCTGCACTTTCACGACATCGCGCAGCTGCTGCAGCGTGCTGCACCAGCTGCGGGACGCCGGCAATACCGTGGTCGTGATCGAGCACAACCTGGATGTGATCAAGACTGCCGACTACGTGATCGACCTCGGACCGGATGGCGGCGAGCGCGGCGGGCGCCTGGTCGCCGCCGGCACGCCCGAGGCGATCTGCGAGGTGGCCGAGTCGGTGACCGGTCAGTACCTGCGGCCGCTGCTGGCGCGGCGCCCTAGCGCCGACGCGGGCCGGTCTCGAATCGCTGGTGCACTTCGCCGTTGACGATGCGTTCCTCGTACTGCCCGGCGGTATAGCGCGCCACCACGCCGCGCCAGAATTCGACCGCCGTGGCGTTGCTCAGGTGCTCGGTGATCAGCCAGTGCCCGGCGAATCGGTCGAAGATCAGGCGTACGGCCTGGGCGCCGATGCCCCAGCCGCCGCCATGGTCGGGCGATGAAGAACTCGGCCATCGAGTATTCGGCCGCCGCGGGCCGGTGCACCATCGCGAAGCCCGCGCGCTCCTCGCCGTACAGGATCGTCAGGATCTGCGCCCGGATATCGCTGAACCAGCGCAGCAGCTGGTCCGGCGCCCGGTGCCCGACCTCGCCCAGAGCCGGAAACAGGCCCGTGGCGGCCGGGGCCAGGTCGGCGAGGTAATCCGCGAACACGCTCTCGATCCACTGGCGGTCATCCCGGGCGGAGCGACTGTTACGGAGACTGACTTGATGCATCGCTCGAGATTCCAGGCAAATAGCAAAGCCCGGCAGACCGGATTGCTCCGGCCTGCACGGGCTTTTCCACCAGAACTCAGCGCTCCAGGCCTGATCGCCCGGAGCGTACTGAGCGGACTCCGACGCGAATTACGGCTTCGCGGGCGGGGTCGCAGGCGGGGTCGCGGCGGCCGGAGCCGCAGGCGCGGCGGCATCGGCAGCCGGAGCGGCCGGGGCCGCGGCGGTGCTGTCAGCGGGCGGGCTGGCGGGTGCCGCAGGAGCCGCCGGGGCGGCCGCCGGAGCAGTGGAATCCGGGCTGCTGCTGCAAGCCGCGAGCACCAGTGCCGCCGCCAGAGCGCTAAGAGCAAGCTTTGTATTCATCGATGGGTCCCCAGGAGATTGAAGAAAAGAGCGCGCCTCGTGACGTTCAACCCCATGGCCGAGACGCCAGCGAATCCACGTCGCGGGATTCTATAGTTTCTGATGCAAATTTTAAACAGTGACGGGTCGGTTGACGGATCAGCGCCGGGCCAGCAGGTCGCGGATCTCCTCGAGCAACTGTTCCTGGCGCGGCGGCGGGGGGGCTTCGGCCGCGGCAACGGGCGCCGGCTTCTTCAGCCGGTTGATCGCCTTGATCGCCATGAACAGCACCAGCGCGATGATCAGGAAGTCGAAGATGCTCTGCAGGAACACGCCGTACTTCACCGCAACCGCCTTGCCGGTCGGGTCATTGCCGATGCCGATGGCGAGATCCGAGAAATTGAAGCCGCCGATCAGCCGGCCGAGTATCGGCATGAACACGTCCCCGACCAGGGAGGAGACGATCTTGCCGAAGCCGGCGCCGATGATGACGCCGATCGCCATGTCGACGACGTTGCCCTTCATCGCAAATTCTTTGAATTCCGACCCGATGCTCATGCCGATTACTCCCTGCGATCCCGGCAATTCCTGTCACGCAATCCCTACGCCGCGGCCTTCTTCCTGCGCGGCGCCGTCGTCGCCGCCTGCGCCGCCTGCTGCTTCGCGGGACGCTTCGCACGGGCCTTGGCACCCGCTTCGGGCGCCGCCGCCTGGGTCGCGGCCACCGGTCCGTCCACCAGCTGCATCAGCGCCATCGGTGCCGCATCCCCGGCGCGCGGCATCAGGTGCAGGATACGCGTGTAGCCGCCCATGCGCGCCTGGAACCGTACGCCCAGGTCGGCGAACAGCTTGGTGACGACCTCGGGATCACGCAGCCGCGCGAAGGCGAGGCGGCGACGCGATTCCGTATCGGTCTTCGCCAGCGTGATCAGCGGCTCGACCACGCGTCGCAGCTCCTTGGCCTTCGGCAGGGTGGTATGGATGGTTTCGTGCCGCAGCAGCGAGGCCGCCATGTTGCGCAGCATCGCGTGGCGATGCGGGCTGTTGCGGGACAGCTGCCGTCCGGAAAGCTTGTGACGCATGACTATTCTCTCTGACTGTCTCGGGGGGCGGTCTGCGGGCCAGGGCTGCCGGGCGCGTCAGATCAGGCCCGCGCTGGTCTCTTCGTCGTGCTTGAGTCCGGCCGGCGGCCAGCCGTCCAGGCGCATGCCGAGCATGAGCCCGTGGCTCTGCAGGACTTCCTTGATCTCGGTCAGGGACTTCTTGCCGAGATTGGGCGTGCGCAGCAGCTCCACTTCGGTGCGCTGCACCAGATCACCGATGTAGTGGATGTTCTCGGCCTTCAGGCAGTTCGCGCTGCGCACGGTGAGCTCCAGCTCGTCGACCGGCCGCAGCAGGATCGGGTCGAACTGCATCTCGGTGGTCTTCGCCACGGCCTCGTCCTCGCCCTGCAGGTCGACGAACACCGACAGCTGGTCCTTCAGGATCCCGCCGGCGCGACGGATCGCCTCCTCGGGCTCGATGGTGCCATTGGTTTCGATGTCGATGATCAGCTTGTCCAGGTCGGTGCGCTGCTCGACGCGCGCCGCCTCGACCGAGTAGGTCACGCGCCGCACCGGGCTGAAGGACGCATCGAGCAGCAGCCGGCCGATCGGGCGGCTCTGCTCCTCGAACGCGACGCGCTGGATCGCCGGCCGGTAGCCACGGCCGCGCTCGATCTTGAGCTGCATCGTGAGTTCGCCGGCCTTGGTCAGGTTCGCGATCACGAATTCCGGGTTCACGACCTCGATGTCGTGATCGGCCTGGATGTCGCCGGCCGTCACCGGCCCCGGCCCCTTCTTGTGCAGGCGCAGCTCGGCGCTGTTGCGCGAATGCATGCGGATCGCCACCGACTTGAGGTTCAGCAGGATGTCCACGACATCCTCCTGCACGCCCTCGATGCTGGTGTACTCATGCAGCACGCCGTCGATCTCCACCTCCGTGATCGCGGCTCCGGGCATCGAGGACAACAGCACGCGCCGCAGCGCATTGCCGAGCGTATGGCCGAATCCGCGCTCGAACGGCTCGATCACGACGCGCGCCTGGCGCGGCGCGACCGGCTGTACCTTGACGACGCGGGGCTTCAGGAATTCCGACACTGTTGCATGCATGGCTTTCGACACCCCAGACTAGAATTGGAACGCTCAGGACCCAGCCGGCGCGCCCCACGGGCGCACCCAGGCGCGGCTCACTTCGAATACAGCTCCACGACCAGGTTCTCGTTGATGTCCGGCAGCACTTCGTCCCGTGCCGGCACCGCCTTGAACACTCCGCGGAACTCCTTGTCGCTGACCTCCACCCAGTCCGGGAACCCGACCTGCGCCGCCACCGCCAGCGCGCTCTGGATGCGCAGCTGCTTGCGCGACTTCTCGCGTATCTCGATCACGTCACCGGCGCGGCACTGGTAGGAGGGCACGCTGACCGACATGGCCGTTGACGTTGACCGACTTGTGCCCGACCAGCTGCCGCGCCTCGGCGCGCGTCGCGGCGAACCCCATGCGATACACCACGTTGTCGAGTCGGCATTCGAGCATCTTGAGCAGCGACTCGCCGGTCGAGCCGGTGCGGCGCGCCGCCGACTGGTAGTAGTTGCGGAACTGGCGCTCGAGCACGCCGTACATGCGCCGCAGCTTCTGCTTCTCGCGCAGCTGCAGGCCGTAGTCGGAGAGCCGCTGCCGGCGCTCGCCCTTGATGCCGCCCGGCGGCACCTGCAGCTTGCACTTGCTCTCGAGCGGCTTGGCGCCGCTCTTGAGGAACAGATCCGTGCCCTCGCGCCGGGCGAGCTTGCAGGTTGGACCGATGTATCGCGCCATGGTGCTGTTGCTTCCTCCGCCGCGGTCAGACGCGACGCTTCTTCGGGGGACGGCAGCCGTTGTGCGGAATCGGCGTGACGTCCGAAATGCTCGTGATCTTCAGGCCGCAGGCGTTGAGCGCGCGCACCGCCGATTCGCGGCCCGGGCCCGGACCGCCGACGCGCACCTCGACGTTCTTGACGCCGTGTTCCTGCGCGGCCGTGCCCGCCTTCTCGGCCGCGACCTGGGCGGCGAACGGCGTGCTCTTGCGCGAACCGCGGAAGCCGCAGCCACCGGAGGTCGCCCACGACAGCGTATTGCCCTGCCGATCGGTGATCGTGATGATCGTGTTGTTGAACGATGCATGCACGTGCGCGATCGCGTCGAGCACGTTCTTGCGCGCCTTCTTCGGCTTCTTGGGGCCGCCGGCGCCGCGCCTGCTGATTCTGCGGATGTCTTCTGCTCAGCCATGGATGTCTTTGCCTTGGTTAGGATTCATGCTGCGCGCTCAGGCCTTGCCCGGCGGCGCGTTGAGCTTGACCGCCTGCTTGCGCGGGCCCTTGCGCGTGCGCGCGTTGGTGCGGGTGCGCTGGCCGCGTACCGGCAGTCCCTTGCGGTGCCGCATGCCCGCGCCAGGTCCCGAGGTCCATCAGGCGCTTGATGTTCATCGACACCTCGCGGCGCAGGTCGCCCTCGACCGGCCACTTCGCCATCTGCGGCGCGGATCGCGCTGACCTCCGCGTCGGTGAGGTCCTTGACCTTGGTGGTCGGGGCGATCCCCGCGCCTCGCGAGGATCTCGAGCGCGCGGGTGCGGCCGATGCCGAAGATGTGCGTGAGCCCGATGCTCACGTGCTTGTTCATCGGGATGTTGATGCCGGCGATACGTGCCATTTCAATCTGAAGTCGCTGCAAAAACCGATTCTACTCCAACCCTGACCCTTCGCCGACCCTCGGGACCGCTCCGGCGGCTCGGCTCTCAACCCTGGCGCTGCTTGTGGCGCGGTCGGTGCAGATCACGTAGACCACGCGGCGGCGGCGCACGATCTTGCAGTGCTTGCAGATTTCTTGACGGACGGACGTACTTTCATCGGACACCTCACGCTGATACTGGTTGCGGCCGCTCAGCCCTGGCCGGAGCTGCCGCGGCCGCCGCCGAGCAGGTTGGCCTTCTTCATCAGGCCCGGATACTGGTGCGACATCAGGTGCGCCTGCAGCTGGGCCATGAAGTCCATCACCACCACCACGACGATCAGCAGCGAGGTGCCGCCGAACTGGAACGGCACGCCCTGCGAGGAGATCAGGAACTCCGGCAGCAGGCACACGCCCATGATGTAGATCGCGCCCCAGAGCGTCAGGCGCGTGAGCACCTTGTCGATGTACTCGCCGGTCTGCTGCCCCGGGCGGATGCCCGGGATGAAGGCTCCGGACTTCTTGAGGTTGTCCGCGGTCTCGCGCGAGTTGAACACCAGCGCGTGTAGAAGAAGCAGAAGAACATGATCAGCACCGCGTACAGCACCAGGTGCAGCGGCTGGCCGTAGCCGAGCGAGGTCGCGACGTTCTGCAGGCAGCTCGCTGAACTTCGAATCCGGGTTGGTGCCGAAGAAGCTCGCGATGGTCGCCGGGAACAGCAGCAGGCTGGAGGCGAAGATCGGCGGGATCACGCCCGACATGTTGAGCTTGAACGGCAGGTGGCTGCTCTGGCCCGCGTACATGCGGCGGCCGACCTGGCGCTTGGCGTAGTTGACGGTGATCTTGCGCTGCGCGCGCTCGACGAACACGCAGAACGCGGTCACGCCGATCACGATGCCGATCAGCAGGATCGCGAACAGCGGGTTCATCTCGCCGGTGCTGACCTGCTCGAAGGTGCGGCCGACCGCCCCCGGCAGGCCGGCGACGATGCCCGAGAGGATGATCATCGAGATGCCGTTGCCGATGCCGCGCTCGGTGATCTGCTCGCCGAGCCACATCAGGAACATGCGTGCCGGTGGTCATCGTGACCGTGGCCGGGAACAGCCATTCGAAGAAGCCCGTGGCCAGCATCATGCCGCCGTTGCTGCAGCGCGACCGCCGCGCCGAAGGACTGGAACAGCGCGAGGCCGACCGTGCCGTAGCGCGTGAGCTGCGGTGATCCTGCGCCGGCCGGACTCGCCTTCCTTGCGCGCCTCCATCAGCGACGGCACCACCATCGACAGCATCTGGATGATGATCGAGGCCGAGATGTACGGCATCACGCCCATCGCGAAGATCGACAGGCGCTGACAGCGCGCCGCCGGAGAACATGTTGACGACGCCCGAGGATCGTGTTCGACTGGTCGTTGAAGTAGCTGCGCCACCGCGGCCGGGTCGATGCCCGGCACCGGGATGAAGGTGCCGATGCGGTAGACCACCAGCGCCCCGAGCAGGAACAGCAGCCGCGCGCGGATCTCGCCGAAGCGGCTCGGCTTCGCCGAGCACGCCGGCCGGACTGCTGAGTGGAGTGTGCGCCACTGGCCGCTTCAGGCCTCGATGCTGCCGCCGGCGGCCTCGATCGCCGCGCGCGCGCCCTTGGTGGCGAGCACGCCCTTGAGCGTCACGGCCCGCTTGATCTCGCCCGACAGCACGACCTTGGCCTGCTCGGCACGGCCGGCACGACGCCGGCCGCCTTGAGCGCCGCGAGGTCGATCACCGTCGGCGGCGACCTTGGCGAGCTCCGAGAGCCGCACTTCGCGCGCGCGTCGCCTTCATCGCGGAGCGGAAGCCGACCTTCGGCAGGCGGCGCTGCAGCGGCATCTGGCCGCCCTCGAAGCCGACCTTGTGGTAGCCGCCCTTGCGCGCGCGCTGGCCCTTGACGCCGCGGCCGCAGGTCTTGCCCTGGCCGGCCGAGGCGCCGCGCCCGACCCGCAGGCGGGGCTTGCGCGAGCCTGCCGCCCGGGCGCATGATCGTTCGAGTCGCAGTTCCGACATGCTTCAGTTCGACCTTCTCGACTTTGAGCAGGTGGCGGCCGCGTTGATCATGCCGCGGTTCTCGGCGGTATCCGCCACGCTGACCGTCTGGTGCCGGCGGCGCAGCCCGAGGCCGCGCACCGAGGCGCGATGTTGCCGCAGCTGCCCGGCCGGGCTCTTCACCAGCGTGACCTTCAGCGCTCCGGCTCCGGCGGCTGCACTCGCTCATGTCGACGCTCCCGCCGAGGATGTCCTCGAGGCTCTTGCCGCGCTTGGCGGCGATGTCCTCGGGCGAGCGCACGCGCGCGAGCGCATTGATGGTCGCGCGCACCACGTTGATCGGGTTGCGCGAGCCGTAGCTCTTGGCGAGGACGTTGCGCACGCCGACGCACTCGAGCACCGCGCGCATGCCGCCGCCGGCGATGACGCCGGTACCGTCGGAGGCCGGCTGCATAGCACGCGCGTCGCGCCGTGCGTGCCGTTGACCGCGTAGTGCAGCGTGTCGTTGCGCAGCGCCACGTTGATCATGTTCTTGCGCGCCTGCGCCATCGCCTTCGAGATCGCCACCGGCACCTCGCGCGCCTTGCCGAAGCCGAAGCCGACGCGGCCGGCGCCGTCGCCGACCACGGTCAGCGCGGTGAAGCCGAACTGCCGGCCGCCCTTGACGACCTTGGCGGTGCGGTTGACGGCGACCAGCTTCTCGACCAGCTCGTCGGCGCTCTGCGTCTTTTCGATTCTTGCCATAGTCGGCTCGCCTGCCTGGCCATCGGTTAGAACTCGAGGCCGGCTTCGCGCGCCGCATCGGCCAGCGCCTTGACGCGGCCGTGATACTGGAAGCCGGAGCGGTCGAACGCGACCGTGCGTGATGCCGGCGGCCTTGGCGCGCTCCGCGATCGCGCGGCCGACCGCCGCGCGCCGCCTCGACGTTGCCGGTGCCCTTGAGGCCGGCGCGCCACGTCCTTCTGGACCGTCGAAGCCGCGGCCAGCACCTTCGCCCCGTCGGCGTCGAACAGCTGCGCATAGATGTGCTGCGGCGTGCGGTGCACGGTCAGGCGCGCGACGCCGCAGCGCGCGGATCTGCGCCCGGGTCTTGAGGGCGCGGCGCTGGCGCCGCTCCTTCTTCGTGATGTTCATGTGACTCTCGCTGCGCTACTTCTTCTTGCCTTCTTTCAGGGTGATCTTCTCGTCCGAGTAGCGCACGCCCTTGCCCTTGTAGGGCTCCGGCGGGCGGATGTCGCGGATCTCCGCGGCGGTCTGGCCGACCCGCTGCCGGTCGATGCCCTTGATCAGGATCTCCGTCTGGCTCGGCGTCTCGATCGTGATGCCCTCGGGCATCGGGAAGCTCACCGGATGCGAGAACCCGAGCGTCAGGTTCAGCGACTTGCCCTGGCACTGCGGCGCGGAAGCCGACGCCGACGAGCTCGAGCTTGCGCTCGTAGCCCTTGGTCACGCCGCTGACCATGTTCGCGAGGTGCGCGCGGGTCGCGCCGGCGCGCATGCGCGCGGCGTCGTCGCCCTCGTACTGCACCTGCAGCGTCTTGTCCTCCTGCACGACCGACACGCCGGTGCTCACCGCGACGTCAGCTGCCCTTGGCACCCTTCACGGTCACGGCATCCGGCAGCCACGCTCGACGGTCACCCCTGCGGGCAGGTCGATCGAGTCTCTTGGCAACTCTGGACATGTTCGGTTTCCCATCAGCTACGCGGCGTCAGGCGACGATGCAGAGCACTTCGCCGCCCTGGCCGATCGCCTGTGCCGCCTTGTCGGTCATCACGCCCTTTGGCGTCGACACGATGACCGTGCCCATGCCGCCGAGCACGCGCGGGAACTCGTCCTTGCCGCGGTAGATGCGCAGGCCCGGGCGGCTCACCCGCTCGATGCGGTCGATGACCGGCCGGCCCTCGTAGTACTTGAGCTCGATGGCGAGCATCGGCTTGCCGTCGTCGCTCGCGGCGGTGAAGTCCGCGATGTAGCCCTCGTCCTTCAGCACCTTGAGCGATCGCGGTCTTGAGCTTCGAGGCGCCGACGGTCACGCTCGGTCTTGCGCGCGGACTGCCCGTTGCGGATGCGGGTCAGCAGGTCGGCGATCGGATCGGTCATGCTCATCGTTCGGCTCTCCTACCAGCTCGCCTTGCCGAGACCCGGGAATCTCGCCGCGCATCGCGACCTCGCGGATCTTGGTGCGCGCCAGACCGAACTTGCGATACACGCCGCGCGAGCGGCCCGTGATCGCGCAGCGGTTGCGCTGGCGGGTCGGGCTGGCGTCGCGCGGCAGCGTCTGCAGCTGCACCTGCGCCGCGACGCGCTGCTCCGTGCGAGGACTTCGGGCTGCGGATGATCTCCTTGAGCTGCGCGCGCTTGGCCGCGTACTTCTTCGCGACCCGTGCGCGCCGCTTCTCGCGCTCGATCATGTTGGTCTTGGCCATATGCGTCCTTGTACTGTGCCTCTTACTTGCGGAACGGGAAGTTGAAGGCGTCGAGCAGGGCCCGGCCCTGCTTGTTGTCGCGCGCCGTGGTCGTGATCGTGATGTCCATGCCGCGCAGCTGGTCGACCTGGTCGTACTGGATCTCCGGGAAAATGATCTGCTCGCTGCACGCCCATGCTGTAGTTGCCCCGGCCGTCGAAGGCCGCGCGCCGACACGCCGCGGAAGTCGCGGATGCGCGGCATCGCGACGCTGATCAGGCGATCGAGGAACTCGTACATGCGCGCGCCGCGCAGCGTCACCTTGCAGCCGATCGGCAGTCCCTCGCGCACCTTGAAGGTGGCGATCGACTTCTTCGCCTTGCAGATCAGCGGCTTCTGGCCGGTGATCTTCGTCAGGTCGCCGACCGCGGCGTCCATGACCTTCTTGTCGGCCACCGCCTCGCCGACGCCCATGTTGAGCGTGATCTTGGTGATCCGCGGCACCTCCATGGGATTGCTGAGGCCGAGCTCCGCCTTGAGCTTCGGGACGCACCTGTTCGCGATAGTACTGTTGTAGCCTTGCCATGTTCGTGTCCGTGCCTCGATGCTCAGGCGTCGATCATTTCGCCGTTGGACTTGAAGAAGCGCACCTTCTTGCCGTCGGCCAGCGCTTGATGCCGACGCGGTCGCCCTTCTTGGTGGCCGGATTCCACAGCGCCACCTTCGAGACGTGCAGCGGCATCTCCTTCTCGATGATGCCGCCGGGCTTGTTCGCCTGCGGGTTCGGCCTTGGTATGGCGCTTCACGCGGTTGATGCCCTCGACGAGCACGTGCTCGGCCCGCACGCTGATCACCGCGCCGCGCCGGCCCTTGTCGCGGCCCGGAGATCACCACCACCTGGTCGCCTTTCCTGATCTTTTCCATGTCTGCCTACCGCCTGAGACGTCAGAGCACTTCGGGTGCCAGCGAAATGATCTTCATGAACTGCACGTTGCGCAGCTCGCGCGTCACCGGCCCGAAGATGCGGGTGCCGATCGGCTCGAGCTTGTTGGTCAGCAGCACCGCGGCGTTGCCGTCGAACTTGATCAGCGAGCCGTCCGGGCGGCGCACGCCGCGTCGCGTGCGCACCACGACGGCGTCGTAGACCTCGCCCTTCTTGACCTTGCCGCGCGGAATCGCATCCTTGACGCTGACCTTGATGACGTCGCCGACGCTGGCATAGCGCCGGCGCGTGCCGCCGAGCACCTTGATGCACATCAGGGTGCGCGCGCCGCTGTTGTCGGCGGCATTGAGCATGGTTCGCATCTGGATCATGAGCCTGGTCCCCTTCAGCGCCTGCTCGCCGCGCTCGACGATCGCGAGCAGGCGCCAGGACTTGCGCCGCGACAGCGGGCGGCACGGCGTGATCGACACGGTATCGCCCTCGCGCGCCTCGTTGTTCTCGTCGTGCGCGAGCAGCTTGGTCGTGCGGCGCACGAACTTGCCGTAGGTCGGATGCCGCACGACGCGCTCGATCGCGACCGCGATCGTCTTGTCCATCTTGTTGCTGACGACCTGCCCGGTGAGCGTGCGCACCGATCTTGCCCGGCGCTGGTGAATCTCAGTGCTCATTTCCTTGCCTCCGGCGGCCTGCGGTGCGCAGCGCGTGCTGCACCGTCTTCGCGCGGGCGATGTTCTTGCGGACCTTGCCGAACTGGTCGGGCTTCGACGGCCTGGCCGGTGGCACGCTGCAGCCGCAGCGCGAACTGCTCCTTGCGCAGCGACAGCAGCTCCTGCTGCAGCTCGGCCGCCGACTTGTTGCGCAACTCACTGGCTTTCATCAGCGCACCTGCCGCTTCACGAACGTGGTGGACACCGAGAGCTTGGCGCCGGCGAGGCGGAACGCCTCGCGCGCGATTTCCTCGCTCACGCCTTCCATCTCGAACAGCACCTTGCCGGGCTTGACCTTGGCGATCCAGTACTCGACGTTGCCCTTGCCGCTGCCCATGCGCACCTCGAGCGGCTTCTTGGTGATCGGCACGTCCGGAAAGACGCGGATCCAGATCTGTCCGCCGCGCTTCACGTAGCGCGCCATGGCCCGGCGCGCCGCCTCGATCTCGCGCGCGGTCATGCGCGCGCGGTCGATCGCCTTGAGGCCGAAGTCGCCGAAGGCGACGGAGTTGCCGCGCAGCGCCAGGCCGCCATTGTTGCCCTTGAACTGCTTGCGGTACTTGGTTCGTTTTGGTTGCAGCATGATGTTGCTTCAGCGGCGCGGCGGCGCAGCGCGCCTCAGGCCGTTGCCTCTGGCGCTGGCGGCGTGGCCACCGGAACGGCCGCCGGCTGCGCGGCTGGCGCGGCCGCGGCACCCGGCGCGGCTACCGCCGGCGCGGCCTCGGCCGGCGCGGCGCTCTCCGCGGCACGCTCGAGCTGCGCCTGGTCGAACACCTCGCCCTTGAAGATCCAGACCTTGATGCCGATGACGCCGTAGGTGGTGCTGGCCTCGGCCAGGCCGTAGTCGATGTCGGCGCGGAAGGTGTGCAGCGGGATGCGGCCTTCGCGGTACCACTCGGTGCGCGCGATCTCCGAGCCGTTCAGGCGGCCCGGACATGCGCACCTTGATGCCCAGCGCGCCGCTGCGCATCGTGCTCATCACGGCGCGCTTCATCGCGCGGCGGAACATCACGCGCTTCTCGATCTGCTGCGCGATGCTCTCGGCGACCAGCTGCGCATCGAGCTCGGGCTTGCGGATCTCGGCGATGTTCAGGCGCACGTCGGTGAGCGGCATGCCGAGCAGGCGCGCGGTCTCGCCGCGCAGCTTCTCGATGTCCTCGCCCTTCTTGCCGATCACGATGCCCGGCCGCGCGGTCTGGATCGTGATGTTGACCTTCTTGGCGGCGCGCTCGATCAGCATGCGGCTCACCGAGGCGTCGGCGAGGCGCTTCTTCAGGAACTCGCGCACGCGGAAGTCGGTGTGCACGAGCTGCGGGAACTGCTTCTTGCCGGCATACCACTTGGACGTCCAGTCGCGCGTGATGCCGAGCCGGATCCCCAGCGGATTGACCTTCTGGCCCATCTGCTAGTCCTTCCTGCCGTCGCTGACCTGGATCGTGATGTGGCTGTTGCGCTTGACGATGCGGTTGCCGCGGCCCTTGGCGCGCGCCGCGAAGCGCTTGAGCACCGGCGCGGTATCGACCTCGATGCGCGCCACCTTCAGCTCGTCGATATCGGCGCCGAGGTTGTTCTCGGCGTTGGCCACCGCGGACTCGAGCACCTTGAGCACCAGGCGCGCGCCCTTCTTCGGCATGAACCGCAGGGTCGCGAGCGCGTTGCCGACGCCCTTGCCGCGAACCGAATCGGCCACCAGCCGGCACTTCTGCGGCGAGATGCGCGCGTAGCGCAGTCGAGCGATCACCTGCATGGCGTCTACTCCGCGCTGGTCACTTTGCGATCGCCCGAGTGCGACTTGAACAGCCGCGTCGGGGAGAACTCGCCGAGCTTGTGGCCGACCATGTTCTCGGTCACGAGCACCGGGATGTGCTGCTTGCCGTTGTGGACCGCGATCGTCAGTCCGACCATGTCGGGCACGACCATCGAGCGGCGCGACCAGGTCTTGATCGGCCGGCGGTCGTTCTTCTGCCGCCGCCACCTGCACCTTCTTGGCGAGGTGCAGATCGACGAACGGGCCTTTCTTCAACGAACGCGGCACGCTTACGTTCCTCCGCTGCACGATCATGTTGCTCGTGCGCTTGTTGCGGCGGGTCTTCTTGCCCTTGGTGTTCCAGCCCCACGGCGACACCGGGTGCGGGTTGCCCTGGCCGGACTTGCCCTCGCCGCCGCCGTGCGGGTGGTCGACCGGATTCATCGCGAGGCCGCGCACCGTCGGGCGCACGCCGCGCCAGCGGATCGCGCCGGCCTTGCCGTACTGGCGCAGGTTGTGCTCGTCGTTGCCGAGCTCGCCGATCGTCGCGCGGCAGTCGATGTGGACCTTGCGCATCTCGCCCGACTTCAGGCGCAGGTAGGCGTGCAGCCCTTCGCGCGAGGTGTACTGCGCCGAGCTGCCGGCGCTGCGCGCCAGCTGGCCGCCGCGGCCGGGCTTGAGCTCGATGTTGTGCACCAGCGAGCCGACCGGGATGTGGCGCAGCGCCATCGCGTTGCCGGCCTTGATCGGCGCCTCGCTGCCCGAGCGGATCTCGTCGCCGGCCTTCACGCCCTTGGGCGCGAGGATGTAGCGGCGCTCGCCGTCGGCGTACAGGACCAGCGCGATGTGCGCGGTGCGGTTCGGGTCGTACTCGACGCGCTCGACGCACGCCGGCGATGCCGTCCTTGTCGCGCCGGAAGTCGATCAGGCGGTACTTCTGGCGCGAGCCGCCGCCGATGTGGCGCGTCGTGATGCGGCCGAAGTGGTTGCGCGCGCCGGTCCGGTTCTGCGCCACGGTCAGCGCCTCGAACGGACCGCCCTTGTGCAGGTGCTCGCGGCTGATGCGCACCTGGAAGCGCGTGCCGGGCGAAGTGGGCTTGAACTTGATCAGGGCCATGGTGGTGTTCTCGGCTGCGGCTTGGGTTCAGCGCTTGGCCTGCGCTTCGTAGTCGATGCTCTGGCCGGCGGCCAGGCGGACATAGGCCTTCTTCGAGTCCTGGGTGCGGCCGATCGCGCGCGCCGAAGCGGCGCTCGCTTGCCCGGCTCGTTCACGACCTGCACGGCCTCGACCTTGACGCTCGAACATCAGCTCGACGGCCCGGCGCACGTCCACGCGCGTCGCGTCGCGACGCACGCGGAACGCGTACTGGTTGCGCTCCTGCAGCGCGAGCGAGGTCTTCTCGGTCACGTGCGGTGCGAGCAGCACGTTCATCAGCCCCTCGCGTCCCCAGCGGCTTGCGCGACGCATTGGTGGTCATTGCAGGCGCTCCTCGATCAGCTTCAGCGCCCCGACGGTCGCCAGCACCTTGTCATGGCGCGCCAGGCTGACCGGATTGATCGCCGCGGCCGGCAGCAGCTCGACGTGCGGCAGGTTGCGGGCCGCGAGCGTGAGCTTCTCATCCGGGCGCCTCGACGATGATCAGCACGTTGTCGAGCGCGAGGGACTTGAGGTGCGCCGCGAGCAGCCGGGTCTTCGGCGCCTCGAGGCTCAGGGACGGGGTCACGACGAGCCGGTCCTGGCGCACCAGCTCGGAGAGCATCGAGCGGATCGCGCCGCGATACATCTTGCGGTTCACCTTCTGCGTGAAGTCGCGCGGCTGCGCGGCGAACGCGCGGCCGCCGCCGACCCAGATCGGGCTGCGGATCGAGCCCGCACGGGCCGAGCCCGTGCCCTTCTGGGCCCAGGGCTTCTTGCCGCCGCCGCGCACTTCGGCGCGCGTCTTCTGGGCCTTGGTGCCGGCGCGGCCGGCGGCCAGGTAGGCATTGACGACCTGGAACACGAGCGCCGGGTTGTATTCGCGGCCGAAGGTCGCGTCCGAGACCGCGAGTTCGGTCCCGCCATTGGCAACTTTGAGCTTCATGGCGCGTCACTTCTTGGTCTGGGCGGACTTGGGCGCCGCCGGCTTCGCCGCCGGGGCCGCCTTCGGCGGCGCGGCCGCCTTGGTGGGCTGGATGGTCTTGCGGGCGGCCTGCCGCGCGGCCTTCACCGACGCGCGCACGATCACCTGGCCGCCTTCGGCTCCGGGCACCGCACCGCGGATCAGCAGCAGGTTGCGCGGTGCATCGACTCCGACGACCTTGAGGTTCTCGGTGGTGCGGCGCACCACACCCATGTGTCCCGACATGCGCTTGCCGGGGAATACGCGGCCCGGCGTCTGGCGCTGGCCGATCGAGCCCGGCACGCGGTGGGAGAGCGAGGCGCCGTGCGTGGCCATGCCGCCCGCGAAGTTGTGCCGCTTCATGACGCCCGCGATAGCCCTTGCCGATCGTGATGCCGGTGACATCGACGGCCTGGCCTTCGCTGAACAGGTCGACCTTGAGCTCGACTGCCGGCCTTCAGGTCCGCGCCGTCGCTCGCCTTGAGGCGGAACTCCACCAGGCCGCGGCCGGGCGCGACGTTGGCCTTGGCGTAATGCCCGGCGACCGCCTTGGTGAGCAGCTGCGGGCGGCGCGCGCCGAAGCTGACCTGCACCGCGCGATAGCCGTCCTTCTCGGCCGACTTGACCTGGGTGACGCGGTTCGGCGAGCACCTCGACGACGGTCACGGGCACCGATTCGCCCGCGGCCGTGAAAATTCTCGTCATGCCGCACTTGCGGCCGACCAGTCCGATAGCCATGGTCTCGTCCTCGCATCAGGCCCGCGCGACCCGAACGCTACGGGTGCGAGCCGTATTCGCTCATCGGGGCTGTGAGTGACCACAGGAGGGCAGCGCCGCTTCCGGCGCCGGTGCTCTCGAGTGGTCTTGGCCTCAAGCCTTTACGGCCGGCCAACCTCGCCCGATAATGCCGCTTTCGCGGGAAAATCCGCCCTTGCCAGACCGGCACGATCGGCCTTGGGGCCGGACCATCCGGGGGGCGAAAAGGGCGCGCAGTATATCGGCGAGCCCCCGCCTTAGCAACTGGCGTGCCGTCGCGCAGGGCCGTCCCGGCACGGCGCCGCCGCGCCGGTCCGGCCGGCTTCAGTTCAGCCGGATCTGGACGTCCACGCCGGCCGGCAGCTCGAGGCGCATCAGCGCATCGACGGTCTTGTCGGTCGGGTTCAGGATGTCCATCAGCCGCTTGTGGGTGCGCAGCTCGTACTGGTCGCGCGCGTCCTTGTCGCCGTGCGGGGAGACCAGCAGCGTGAAGCGCTCCATCTTGGTCGGCAGCGGTACCGGACCGCGCACCGTGGCGCCGGTGCGCCGCGCCGTCTCGACGATCTCGCGCGCCGAGTTGTCGATCAGTCGATGGTCGAAAGCCTTGAGGCGGATGCGGATGTTCTGGTTAGCCATATGTCACTTCAGGATCTTGGAGACCACGCCGGCGCCCACGGTGCGTCCGCCCTCGCGGATCGCGAAGCGCAGGCCCTCCTCCATCGCGATCGGAGCGATCAGCTCCACCGTCATCTTGATGTTGTCCCCGGGCATCACCATCTCGGTGTTGCCCGGCAGCTCGATCAGCCCCGTCACGTCGGTCGTGCGAAAGTAGAACTGCGGCCGGTAGCCCTTGAAGAACGGCGTGTGCCGCCCGCCCTCCTCCTTCGTCAGCACGTACACCTCGCACTCGAACTGCGTGTGCGGCGTGATGCTCCCCGGCTTGGCCAGCACCTGCCCGCGCTCGACTTCCTCGCGCTTCGTGCCGCGCAGCAGCACCCCGACGTTGTCCCCCGCACGCCCCTCATCGAGCAGCTTGCGGAACATCTCCACTCCCGTGCAGATCGTCTTGGCCGTCGCCTTCAGCCCGATGATCTCCACCTCGTCGTTCACCTTCACGATCCCGCGCTCAATGCGCCCCGTCACCACCGTCCCGCGCCCGGAGATCGAAAACACGTCCTCCACAGGCATCAAAAACGGCTTGTCAATGTCCCGCTTCGGCACCGGAATGAACTTGTCCATCTCCTCCACCAGCCGAATCACCGCCGGTACCCCAATCTCGCTCTTGTCCCCTTCCAGCGCCTTGAGCGCACTGCCAATCACGATCGGAGTCTTGTCGCCCGGAAACTTGTACGTCGTGCAGCAGCTCGCGCACCTCCATCTCCACCAGCTCGAGCAGCTCCTTGTCATCCACCATGTCCGCCTTGTTCATGAACACCACCATGTAGGGAACCCCTACCTGGCGCGCCAGCAAAATGTGCTCACGCGTCTGCGGCATCGGCCCGTCCGCCGCCGATACCACCAGAATCGCTCCGTCCATCTGCGCCGCACCCGTGATCATGTTCTTCACGTAGTCCGCGTGCCCAGGACAGTCCACGTGCGCGTAGTGCCGCGCCGCACTCTGGTACTCCACGTGCGCCGTGCTGATCGTGATCCCTCGCGCCTTCTCCTCCGGCGCCTTGTCAATCTGGTCGTACGCCACGAACGTCCCGCCGTTCGTCTCCGCCATCACCTTCGTCAGCGCCGCCGTCAGTGTCGTCTTGCCATGATCCACATGCCCAATCGTCCCTACGTTCACGTGCGGCTTGGTGCGCTCAAATTTCTCTTTGGACATGTCATTGACCTCGCAAAAGATTCACTGGGACTGGTCTATTTCTTGATGATGGTGTCGGCGATGTTCGCCGGCACTTCCATGTACTTGGCGAATTCCATCGTGAAGGTCGCCCGGCCCTGGCTCATCGAGCGCACGTTGGTCGCATACTGGAACATCTCCGACAGCGGCACCTCGGCGGTCACCGTCTTGCCCATCGGCAGGTCTTCCATGCTCATGATCTGGCCGCGCCGGCGGTTCAGGTCGCCGATCACGTCGCCCATGTATTCCTCGGGCGTCACGACCTCGACCTTCATGATCGGCTCGAGGATCACCGGCTTGGCGCGGCGGAACCCGTCCTTGAAGCCGAAGATCGCGGCCATGCGGAACGAGATCTCGTCCGAGTCGACGTCGTGGTACGAGCCGTCGAACAGCGTGACCTTCACGTCCACGACCGGATAGCCCGCCACCACGCCGGTGTCGCAGGCCTCGTGCACGCCCTTCTCGACCGCCGGAATGAACTCGCGCGGGACGCTCCCGCCGACGATGCCGTTGATGAACTCGACGCCCTTGCCGGTCTCGTTGGGCTCGATCTTGAGCCACACGTGCCCGTACTGGCCGCGGCCGCCGGACTGCTTGACGTGCTTGCCCTCGGACTCGACCCGGCCGCGGATCGTCTCGCGGTAGGCGACCTGCGGCTTGCCGACGTTGGCCTCGACCTTGAACTCGCGCTTCATGCGGTCGACGATGATCTCGAGGTGCAGCTCGCCCATCCCGGAGATGATCGTCTGGCCCGACTCCTCGTCGGTCGAGACGCGGAACGAGGGGTCTTCCTTGGCCAGGCGCTGCAGCGCCATGCCCATCTTCTCCTGGTCGGCCTTGGTCTGCGGCTCCACGGCCACCGAGATCACCGGCACCGGGATGATCATCTTCTCGAGCGTGATGACCTGCTCCAGGTCGCACAGCGTGTCGCCCGTGATCACGTCCTTGAGGCCTACCGCGGCGGCGATGTCGCCGGCGCGCACCTCCTTGATCTCGCTGCGCTCGTTGGCGTGCATCTGCAGCAGGCGCCCGATGCGCTCCTTGCGGTCCTTGGTCGGGACGTAGACGGTGTCGCCCGAGTTGAGCGTGCCGGAATAGACGCGGAAGAAGGTCAGGTTGCCGACGAACGGATCATTCAGGATCTTGAACGCCAGCGCCGCGAACGGCTCGTCGTCGTCCGCGCGGCGGGTGACCGGCTCGCCGTTCGCTGCCGAGACCCTCGACCTCCGGCATCTCGACCGGCGAGGGCATGTACTCGATCACCGCATCGAGCAGCGCCTGCACGCCCTTGTTCTTGAACGCGGTGCCGCACATGCACAGCACGATCTCGTTCTTGAGCGCGCGCGCCTTCAGCCCGCGCTTGATCTCCTCGTCGCTCAGGGTGCCTGCCTCGAGGTACTTGTCGAGCAGCTGCTCGTCGCCCTCGGCGGCCGCCTCGATCATGCGCGCGCGCGCTCTGCTCGCACTGCGCGCGCAGGCCTTCCGGGACCTCGCGGAACTCGAACTTCATCCCCTGGGTCTCCATGTCCCAGCAGATCGCCTTCATCCGGACCAGGTCGACCACGCCCTCGAATTGCTCCTCGGCGCCGATCGGCAGCTGGATCGGCACCGGGTTCGCGCGCAGGCGGGTGCGGATCATGTCCACGCAGCGCTCGAAGTTCGCGCCGGCGCGGTCCATCTTGTTCACGAACGCGATGCGCGGCACGCCGTAGCGGTTCATCTGCCGCCACACGGTCTCGGACTGCGGCTGCACGCCAGCCACCGAATCGAACAGCGCCACCGCGCTGTCCAGCACGCGCAGCGAGCGCTCGACCTCGATCGTGAAATCGACGTGACCGGGGGTATCGATGATGTTGATCCGGTGCTCGGGGAAGTTCTTGTCCATCCCCTTCCAGAAGCAGGTGGTGGCCGCGGACGTGATCGTGATGCCGCGCTCCTGCTCCTGTTCCATGTAATCCATCACCGCCGCGCCATCGTGCACTTCGCCGATCTTGTGCGACACGCCGGTGTAGAACAGGATGCGCTCCGTCGTCGTCGTCTTCCCGGCGTCGATGTGCGCCGAGATGCCGATGTTGCGGTAGCGCTCGATGGGCGTAGCACGTGCCACGATGGACTCCTGGAAATGATCCCCGCCGTCGGCGCGCGGCGGCTCACCAGCGGTAGTGCGCGAAGGCCTTGTTGGCCTCCGCCATGCGATGCGTGTCCTCGCGCTTGCGGACGGCCGCGCCGCGGTTCTCGGCCGCATCGAGCAGCTCGTGCGCGAGCCGGAAGGCCATCGACTTCTCGCTGCGATCGCGCGCCGCCTCGATCACCCAGCGCATCGCGAGCGTCTGGCGACGGCTGGCGCGCACCTCGACCGGCACCTGGTAGGTGGCGCCGCCGACCCGGCGGGACTTCACCTCCACGACCGGCTTCACGTTGTCCAGCGCCTGCGACAGCAGCTCGATCGCCTCGCCGCCCTGGCGACCGGTCTTCTCCGCGATGCGTTCGATGGCGCCGTAGAGGATGTGCTCGGCGGCCGACTTCTTGCCGCTCTGCATGACCACGTTCATGAATTTCGCGAGCATCTCGCTGTTGAACTTCGGATCCGGGAGGATGGTGCGGCTCGGGGCCGCGGCGCGACGGGACATGGGGTGCTACCTCGTTATTTCTTCGGGCGCTTGGCGCCGTACTTCGAACGGCCCTGCTTGCGGTTGCCGACGCCGGCGCAATCCAGCGTGCCGCGCACCGTGTGGTAGCGCACGCCGGGCAGGTCCTTGACGCGGCCACCGCGGATCAGCACCACCGAGTGCTCCTGCAGGTTGTGGCCTTCGCCGCCGATGTAGCTGCTGACCTCGTAGCCGTTGGTCAGGCGCACGCGCGCCACCTTGCGCAGCGCCGAGTTCGGCTTCTTCGGCGTGGTCGTGTAGACGCGCGTGCAGACGCCGCGCTTCTGCGGCGAGGCGCCGAGCGCCGGCACCTTGGTCTTCTCGGCCTGCACGCGGCGTGGCTGACGGATCAACTGACCTGTAGTGGCCATTCGGACTCCAGCATTCCTTAGCGAATGGTGATGCGACCGGCGAGACGCGCCGGGCCGTCTCGGTGACGAGACGGCCCGGCGTGCTCGAGGCGCGGTTCTTTCGGTCTGGCTGTCAAGGGGCCGGGCCGACAAAGGCCGGCGATTCTAGGTAGAGAGGCGTGTTTAGTCAACGCCTTGCCGTGCCGCAGCAAGCCCGGTAGCGCGCGCTGCAGGGTGCCCGTGCATCGGGCGGCTGCGCTACGGCACCGGGTCGCGCTGCGCCTCCAGTTGCTCGCTGGCGCGCAGCCAGGAGCCTTCTGCCTCCTCGATCGCACGCACCAGCCGCCCCTGGTCGCGCAGCAGCTGCGCCAGGCGCGGCCGGTCGCTGCCGCCGGCAGCGGCCGCGATCTCGGCTTCGATCCGGGTGCGCTCGCGCGCCAGGCGTTCGAGTTCCCGCTCGTGGGTTGCCACCGCGTCGCGCAACGGGCTCAAGGAGGCCCGGCGCTGTGCGTCGAGGCGCCGGCGCTGCTTGCGCGCCTCGGCCGAGTCGGGCTCCGGAGTCGGGGGACCGGCGCCGGCGCCGGAGAGGGGCGCCCCGGCATCCTGGGACTGCTGTCCGAGCCAGCGCGCATAGTCGGCCAGGTCCCCGTCGAACGGCACGGCCCGCCCGCCGTGCACCAGCAGGAAGTCGTCGGCGACGGTACTGAGCAGGTGACGGTCGTGGGACACCAGCACCACCGCACCGGCATAATCCTGCAGCGCCACGCTGAGCGCCTGGCGCATCTCCAGATCGAGGTGGTTGGTCGGCTCGTCCAGCAGCAGCAGGTTGGGCCGCTGGTAGGCGACCAGGGCCAGCACCAGCCGGGCCTTCTCGCCGCCCGAGAACGGAGCGACCGGCTCGAACACCCGGTCTCCGGCGAAGCCGAACCCCGCCAGGAAATCGCGCAGCACCTGCTCCGCCGAGCGCGGTCCGCCCTGCGCGGCCTCGATGCGCTGCAGGTGCTGCAGCGGGGAGTCGCGCACCACCAGCTGCTCGAGCTGATGCTGCGCGAAGTAGCCGATGCGCAGGTCGCGCGCCTCGGTCCGGGTGCCGCCCTGCCCGGGCAGCACGCCCGCCAGCAGCTTCATCAGCGTGGACTTGCCGGCGCCGTTGCGTCCCAGCAGCCCGAGCCGGTCGCCAGGAGCCAGCGTCAGGCTGGCCGCAGCGATGACCGGCTGCCCGCCATAGCCCGCCGCCTGCCGCTCCAGGGCCAGCAGCGGGCGCGGCAGCTTCGCGGGTTCGGCAAACGAGAATGCGAACGGCGAGTCGACGTGCGCGGGAGCGATTCTCTGCATCCGCTCGAGCGCCTTGAGGCGGCTCTGCGCCTGCCGCGCCTTGCTGGCCTTGGCGCGGAAGCGCTCGACGAAGGATTCCATGTGGCGGATCTCGCGCTGCTGGCGCGCGTACAGCGCCGAGTGCTCGGCCAGCTCCGCGGCGCGCTGCAGCTCGAAGGCCGAGTAGTTGCCGCGATAGGCGCGCGCGTGACCGTGTTCGATGTTCACGATGCGGTCGGTCACGGCGTCCAGGAACTCGCGGTCGTGCGCGATCAGCAGCAGCGTGCCTGGATATTCGCGCAGCCAGTTCTCGAGCCACAGGATCGCGTCGAGGTCCAGGTGGTTGGTCGGCTCGTCGAGCAGCAGCAGGTCCGAGCGGCACATCAGGGCCTGCGCGACGTTGAGCCGCACCCGCCAGCCGCCCGAGAACGCGCTGACCGGCCGCATCTCGTCCGCAGTCGCGAACCCCAGACCGTGCATGAGCCGCCCGGCGCGGCTGCGCGCGTCGTAGCCGCCGATCGCCGCGTAGGCGGCGTGCAGCTCACCGAGGCGCTCGCCGTCGTCGGCCTGCTCGGCCTCGGCCAGCCGGCGCTCGATGTCGCGCAGGCCCGCATCGCCGTCGAGCACGAACTCGATCGCGTGCTGCTCGCTCGCCAGCAGCTCCTGCGACACGTGCGCCAGCTCGAGCTGCGAGGGCATCTCGAAGCTGCCGGCCTCGGGCTGCAGCTCTCCGCGCACCAGCGCCATCAGGCTCGACTTGCCGCTGCCGTTCTCGCCGGTGATCCCGACCTTCTCGCCGCGGAACAGGCTGAAGGTGGCGCCGGAGAACAGCACCCGCCTGCCGCGGCGCACGCTGACGTCGGAGAAATTGAGCATAGATTTACCCGCCGGCCGGCACGGCCAGGCTGCCGGTCGCGCGCCGCAGGCGCGGCGCGCGACCGGACTGCCCGCTGCAGGGCGCCCTCGAGTCGGCCGCGCCTAGCTGGCGGCGCTTTCTTCCTCGCCGACGCTGGCGTCGTCCATTTCGCCGACCGCGCCACCCACGTCCATGAAGCTGCGCCGTCCGCTCTCGTCGAACTTCCGTCGCCGGTGCGCATGGGCCGCGAAGCCCGTGCCCGCCGGGATCAGCCGCCCGACGATGACGTTCTCCTTCAGTCCACGCAGATCGTCCTTGAGGCCGCGCACCGCGGCTTCGGTCAGCACGCGCGTGGTCTCCTGGAACGACGCCGCCGAGATGAACGACTCGGTCGCGAGCGAGGCCTTGGTGATGCCGAGCAGCACGGGCTGCAGCCGCGCCGCCTGCTTGCCGTCGGTCTCGGTGCGGTCATTGATGTCGAGCGCGCGGGAGCGGTCGATCTGCTCGCCCCGCAGCAGCGTGGTCTCCCCGGCCGCCACCACCTCGGTCTTGCGCAGCATCTGCCGGATGATCACCTCGATGTGCTTGTCGTTGATCTTCACGCCCTGCAGCCGGTACACGTCCTGGATCTCGCGCACCAGGTAGTTCGCCAGTGCCGCGACGCCCTGCAGCCGCAGGATGTCGTGCGGGTTCGGCTCGCCGTCCGCGATGACCTCGCCGCGCTCGACCGTCTCGCCCTCGAACACGTTGAGCTGGCGCCACTTCGGGATCAGCTCCTCGTACTTCTCGCCGTCATCGCTGGTGATGACCAGCCGGCGCTTGCCCTTGGTCTCCTTGCCGAAGCTGACGGTGCCGCTCTTCTCGGCCAGGATCGCCGGATCCTTCGGCTTGCGCGCCTCGAACAGATCGGCGACGCGCGGCAGGCCGCCGGTGATGTCGCGGGTCTTCGAGGACTCCTGCGGGATGCGCGCGATGATGTCGCCGACCGACACCTTGGCGCCATCCTCGAGGTTGATCAGCGCGCCGGGCGGCAGCGTGTAGACCGCCGGAATCACGGTGTTCGCGAACGTGACTTCCTTGCCCTTGGAATTCAGCAGCTTGATGGTCGGACGCAGCTCCTTGCCGCCGCGCTGCTTGGAATCCAGCACCACGGTGGAGGACAGGCCGGTGACCTCATCGACCTGCGACGCGACCGTCATGCCGTCGACGAAGTCCTGGAAGCGGATGAAGCCCGCGACCTCGGTCACCACCGGGTGCGTATGCGGGTCCCAGGTCGCGACGACCTGCGAGCCTTCCACCCGCTGCCCCTCCTTCGCGTTGATGGTCGCGCCGTACGGGATCTTGTAGCGCTCGCGCTCGCGGCCGAACTCGTCCACGACTCCGAGCTCGCCCGAGCGCGACACCGCCACCAGGTGGCCCTTCTCGTGCTCGACGGTCTTGATGTGGTGGAAGCGCAGCGTGCCGCGATTGCGGATCTCGACGCTGCTGGCGGCCGCGGCCCGCGAGGCCGCGCCACCGATGTGGAACGTGCGCATCGTGAGCTGCGTGCCCGGCTCGCCGATCGACTGCGCCGCGATCACGCCGACCGCCTCGCCGATGTTGATCAGCCGGCCGCGCGCGAGATCGCGCCCGTAGCAGTTGCTGCACACGCCGTAGCGCGTCTGGCAGGTGATCGGCGAGCGCACGTGGATCTGGTCGACGCCCTCCTGTTCGAGCAGGCGCACCAGGCCCTCGTCCAGCAGCGTCCCGGCCGACACCAGCACCTCGTCCTTGCCGGGCGTGAGCACGTCGGTCGCGGTCACGCGGCCGAGCACGCGCTCGCCGAGGCCCTCGACCACGTCGCCGCCCTCGACCAGCGGCGCCATCGCCAGCCCGTTGCTGCGTGCCGCAGTCGACCTCGGTGACCACCAGGTCCTGCGCCACGTCGACCAGGCGGCGCGTGAGGTAACCCGAGTTCGCGGTCTTGAGCGCCGTGTCGGCCAGGCCCTTGCGCGCGCCGTGGGTCGAGATGAAGTACTGCAGCACGTTCAGGCCTTCGCGGAAGTTGGCCGTGATCGGCGTCTCGATGATCGAGCCGTCCGGCTTGGCCATCAGTCCGCGCATGCCGGCGAGCTGGCGGATCTGCGCCGCCGAGCCGCGCGCGCCGGAATCCGCCATCATGAAGATCGAATTGAAGGACTTCTGGCGCTGCTTGACGCCGCGGCTGTCGGTCGCCTCCTCGGTGCCGAGCTTGTCCATCATCGCCTTGGCGACCTGGTCATTGGCGCGCGACCAGATGTCCACCACCTTGTTGTAGCGCTCGCCGTTGGTCACCAGGCCCGAGGCGTACTGGTCCTGGATCTCCTTGACCTCGCGGTCCGCCGCCGCCACCAGCTTGGCCTTCTGCTCCGGTATCACGATGTCGTCGATGCCGAAGGACACCGCCGAACGGGTCGCGTAGTGGAAGCCGGTGTACATGAGCTGGTCGGCGAAGATCACCGTTTCCTTCAGCCCGAGCGCGCGGTAGCAGGCGTTGATGCTGGCCGAGATCGCCTTCTTGGTCATGTCGATGTTGATGATGTCGAAGGACAGCCCGCGCGGCAGGATCTCCGACAGCAGCGCGCGCCCGACCGTCGTGGCCACCAGGCGCCGGCGGGGCTTGAGCTCGCCGTCCTGCAGCACGTACTCGCGCAGGCGCACCTTGACCTTGGCCTGCAGGTCCACGGTGCGGCTCTCATAGGCGCGGTGCGCCTCCTGCACGTCGGTGAAGAACATGCCTTCGCCGACCGCGCCGACGCGCTCCCGGGTCAGGTAGTACAGCCCGAGCACCACGTCCTGCGAGGGCACGATGATCGGATCGCCGTTGGCGGGCGAGAGGATGTTGTTCGACGACATCATCAGCGCCCGCGCCTCGAGCTGCGCCTCGAGCGACAGCGGCACGTGCACGGCCATCTGGTCGCCGTCGAAGTCGGCGTTGAACGCGGTGCACACCAGCGGATGCAGCTGGATCGCCTTGCCCTCGATCAGCACCGGCTCGAAGGCCTGGATGCCGAGGCGATGCAGGGTCGGGGCGCGGTTCAGCAGCACCGGATGTTCGCGGATCACTTCCTCGAGGATGTCCCACACCTCCGGTCCCTCGCGCTCCACCAGGCGCTTGGCGGCCTTGATGGTCGAGGCCTCGCCGCGCAGCTGCAGCTTGTGGAAGATGAACGGCTTGAACAGCTCGAGCGCCATCTTCTTCGGCAGCCCGCACTGGTGCAGGCGCAGCGTCGGGCCTACCACGATCACCGAGCGGCCGGAGTAGTCGACGCGCTTGCCGAGCAGGTTCTGGCGGAACCGGCCCTGCTTGCCCTTGATCATGTCGGCCAGCGACTTGAGCGGGCGCCGGTTGGTGCCGGTGATCGCCCGGCCGCGGCGGCCGTTGTCGAGCAGCGCATCGACCGCTTCCTGCAGCATGCGCTTCTCGTTGCGCACGATGATGTCGGGCGCCGACAGCTCGAGCAGGCGGCGCAGCCGGTTGTTGCGGTTGATCACGCGGCGGTACAGGTCGTTCAGGTCGGAGGTCGCGAAACGGCCGCCATCGAGCGGCACCAGCGGGCGCAGGTCCGGCGGCAGCACCGGCAGCACGGTCATGACCATCCACTCGGGCTTGTTGCCCGACTCGATGAACGACTCGATCAGCTTGAGCCGCTTGGACAGGCGCTTGAGCTTGGTCTCCGACGCGGTCGCACCCATGTCCTCGCGCACCTTGACGACCTCGGCCTTGAGATCCATCGTGCGCAGCAGCTCGAACACCGCCTCGGCGCCCATCCGCGCGTCGAACTCGTCGCCGTGCTCCTCGATCGCCTCGAGGTACATCTCGTCGGTCAGCAGCTGGCCGCGCTGCATCGGCGTCATGCCCGGATCGATCACGACGAAGGCCTCGAAGTACAGCACGCGCTCGATCTCGCGCAGCGTCATGTCCAGCATCAGCCCGATGCGCGAGGGCAGGGACTTGAGGAACCAGATGTGCGCCACCGGGCTGGCGAGCTCGATGTGGCCCATGCGCTCGCGCCGCACCTTGGACTGCGTGACCTCGACGCCGCACTTCTCGCACACCACTCCGCGGTGCTTGAGGCGCTTGTACTTGCCGCACAGGCACTCGTAGTCCTTGACCGGCCCGAAGATCTTGGCGCAGAACAGGCCGTCGCGCTCCGGCTTGAACGTGCGGTAGTTGATCGTCTCGGGCTTGCGCACCTCGCCGTAGGACCAGGCGCGCACCATCTCCGGCGAGGCCAGCCCGATCTTGATCGCGTCGAAATGCTCGACCGGCGTCTGCTGCTTGAAGAGCTTGAGTAGGTCTTTCATGGATTCACCTTTGAGGCTATGCCTCAGTCCTGCTCGAGTTCGATGTTGATGCCGAGGGAGCGGATTTCCTTCACCAGCACGTTGAAGGATTCCGGCATGCCAGCCTTCATCTCGTGGTTGCCGTCGACGATGCTCTTGTACATCGCGGTGCGCCCGACGGTGTCGTCGGACTTGACCGTGAGCATCTCCTGCAGCGTGTAGGCCGCGCCGTAGGCCTCGAGCGCCCAGACCTCCATCTCGCCGAAGCGCTGGCCGCCGAACTGCGCCTTGCCGCCGAGCGGCTGCTGCGTGACCAGGCTGTAGGGCCCGGTCGAGCGGGCGTGCATCTTGTCGTCCACCAGGTGGTTGAGCTTGAGCATGTACATGTAGCCCACCGTCACCTGGCGGTCGAAGCGCTCGCCGGTCCGGCCGTCGAACAGCCAGGTCTGGCCGGACAGCGGCACGTCGGCCAGTGCCAGCAGGCCCTTGATGTCGGCCTCGCTCGCGCCGTCGAACACCGGCGTCGCCATCGGCACGCCTTCCTTCAGGTTGCGCGCCAGCTCCAGCACCTCGCTTGTCATTGAACTCGCCGAAGCGCTCCTTCTGGCCTGCCGGTCTGGTTGTAGATCTGCGTCGAGGAAGCCGCGCAGCTCCTCGGCCTGCGCCTGCCGTTCGAGCATGCGGCCGATCTTCAGCCCGAGCCCCTTGGCCGCCCAGCCCAGATGCGTCTCGAGCACCTGGCCGACGTTCATGCGCGAGGGCACGCCGAGCGGGTTGAGCACGATGTCGACCGGCGTACCGTCCTCGAGGTACGGCATGTCCTCGACCGGCACGATGGTCGAGATCACGCCCTTGTTGCCGTGGCGGCCGGCCATCTTGTCGCCGGGCTGCACGCGGCGCTTGACCGCCAGGTACACCTTGACCATCTTGAGCACGCCGGGGGCGAGATCGTCGCCGGCCGTGATCTTGACGCGCTTCTCCTCCAGGCGCTTGTCGAACGCCTTCTGCTGTGTCTGCAGCCGCTCGGCCGCGGCCTCGAGCGCGGTGTTCGCCTCCTCGTCGTCCAGGCGGATCTGGAACCACTCCTCGCGCGGCAGCTCGTCGAGGTACTCGCCGGTGATCGGCGTACCGGCCTTGAGCTTCTTCGTGCCGCCCGCCACGGTGTGATTGAGCAGCATGCCGCGCATGCGCTGGTACAGGTCGTCCTCGAGGATGCGGCGCTGGTCCTGCAGGTCCTTGCGCACCCGCTCGATCTCCGCCTTCTCGATCGACTGCGCACGCGAGTCCTTCTCGATGCCATCGCGCGTGAACACGCGCACGTCGATCACGGTGCCGTCCATGCCGGGCGGTACGCGCAGCGAGGTGTCCTTCACGTCCGAGGCCTTCTCGCCGAAGATCGCGCGCAGCAGCTTCTCCTCCGGAGTCAGCTGGGTCTCGCCCTTGGGCGTGACCTTGCCGACCAGGATGTCGCCGGCACGCACCTCGGCGCCGATGAAGGCGATGCCCGCCTCGTCGAGCTTGCCGAGCGCGGCGTCGCCGACGTTCGGAATGTCGGCCGAGATCTCCTCCGGCCCGAGCTTGGTGTCGCGCGCGACGCAGGTGAGCTCCTCGATGTGGATCGTCGTGAAGCGGTCCTCCTGCACCACCCGCTCCGAGATCAGGATCGAGTCCTCGAAGTTGTAGCCGTTCCAGGGCATGAACGCGACCAGCATGTTCTGGCCCAGCGCGAGCTCGCCCAGGTGGGTCGACGGGCCGTCGGCCAGCACGTCGCCGCGCGCGATCACGTCGCCGGCGTTGACCAGCGGACGCTGGTTGATGCAGGTGTTCTGGTTCGAGCGCGTGTACTTGGTCAGGTTGTAGATGTCGACGCCCGGCTCGCCGGCCAGCGTCTCCTCGTCGTTGACCCGCACCACGATGCGCGAGGCGTCGACCGAGTCGACCCGGCCGCCGCGTCGCGCGACCACGGCCACGCCGGAGTCGATCGCGACCGGCCGCTCCATGCCGGTGCCGACCAGCGGCGTCTGCGGAGCGCAGCGTCGGCACCGCCTGGCGCTGCATGTTCGATCCCATCAGCGCGCGGTTGGCGTCGTCGTGCTCGAGGAACGGGATCAGCGAGGCGGCCACCGAGACGATCTGCTTCGGCGAGACGTCCATGTAGTTGATGCGCTCGCGCGGCATCAGCGTGAACTCGCTCTGGAACCGGCAGGACACCAGCTCGTCGCCGAGCTCGCCGTTCGCGTCCGGTGCGCGCGTTGGCCTGCGCGATCGCGAACTCGCCCTCCTCGATCGCCGACAGGTAGTCGATCCGGTCGGTCGACGCGGCCGTCCTCGACCGCCGGTACGGCGTCTCGAGGAAGCCGTACTGGTTGGTGCGCGCGTACACCGACAGCGAGTTGATCAGGCCGATGTTCGGACCTTCCGGCGTCTCGATCGGGCACACGCGGCCGTAGTGGGTCGGGTGCACGTCGCGCACCTCGAAGCCGGCGCGCTCGCGCGTCAGGCCGCCCGGCCCGAGCGCCGAGACGCGCCGCTTGTGCGTGACTTCCGACAGCGGGTTGTTCTGGTCCATGAACTGCGACAGCTGCGAGGAGCCGAAGAACTCCTTGACCGCGGCCGCGACCGGCTTGGCGTTGATCATCTCCTGCGGCATCAGCGGCTCGGACTCCGGCGATCGTCAGGCGCTCCTTGACCGCGCGCTCGACGCGCACCAGGCCGACGCGGAACGCGTTCTCGGCCATCTCGCCGACGCAGCGCACGCGGCGGTTGCCGAGGTGGTCGATGTCGTCGACCGTGCCGTTGCCGTTGCGGATGTCGATCAGGATCTTGAGCACGTCGAGGATGTCGTCCTTCGACAGGATCGGCGAGCCGAGTGATCTCCTTGCGGCCCACGCGGCGGTTGAACTTCATGCGGCCGACGGCCGAGAGGTCGTAGCGCTCGTTGTTGAAGAACAGGTTGTTGAACAGGTTCTCGGCCGCGTCCTTGGTCGGCGGCTCGCCGGGACGCATCATGCGGTAGATCTCGACCAGCGCCTCCAGGCGCGTCTTGGTCGGGTCGATGCGCAGCGTGTCCGAGATGTACGGCCCGCGGTCCAGGTCGTTGACGTACAGGGTCTGGACCTCGTGGATGCCGGCCTCGATCAGCTTCTGCAGGCTCGCCGCGGTCAGCACCTCGTTGGCCTTGGCGATGATCTCGCCGGTGTCGGTATTGACCACGTCGTGGGCCAGGATCTTGCCCTGCAGGTAGTCGCGCGGCACCGGCAGCTGCTTGACGCCGGCGTCCTCCAGCTGGCGCACGTGGCGCGCGGTGATGCGCCGGCCTTCCTCGACGATGACCTTGTCGCCGGTGCGGATCTCGAACGTCGCGGTCTCGCCGCGCAGGCGCTGCGGCACGAGCCGCATCGCCGCGCTCTCGGCCGTCAGCTCGAAGGTGTTCTTCTCGAAGAAGGTATCGAGGATCTCGGTCTCGGTCATGCCGAGCGCGCGCAGGATGATCGACACCGGCAGCTTGCGCCGGCGGTCGATGCGCGCGAACACGCAGTCCTTCGGGTCGAACTCGAAGTCCAGCCACGAGCCGCGGTAGGGGATGATGCGCGCCGAGAACAGCAGCTTGCCCGAGGAGTGGGTCTTGCCGCGGTCGTGGTCGAAGAACACGCCCGGCGAGCGGTGCAGCTGGGTCACGATCACGCGCTCGGTGCCGTTGACGATGAACGTGCCGTTGTCGGTCATCAGCGGCAGCTCGCCGAGGTAGACCTCCTGCTCGCGCACGTCCTTGATCGGCTTCTTGGCGCCGGTCGCTTCCTTGTCGTACACGATCAGCCGCACCTTGACGCGCAGCGGCGCGGCGAAGGTCAGTCCGCGCAGCTGGCATTCCTTGACGTCGAACACCGGCTCGCCGAGCCGGTAATGGACGTATTCGAGTACCGCATTGCCCGAGTAGCTCGAGATCGGGAACACGCTCCTGAAGGCGGCATGCAGCCCGGTGCTCTGCCGCGCGTCCTCCGGGGTGTCCGCCTGCAGGAAGCTGCGATAGGAGTCGAGCTGGATCGCGAGCAGGTACGGCACCTCCAGAATGCTCGGCTGCTTGCCGAAATTCTTGCGGATGCGCTTCTTCTCGGTAAATGAGTACGGCATCGTGTCACCCTCTAGAGAACATGGACGCGCACGCGGGCCCGAAGCCGGACATTCCCGGCCCCGGACCCGCGTGCGATACGCGGTGCAGGAGTCCGCGGGACCAGGGCGTCCCGGGATTCAACGCGACGCATGGAGGTTACTTGACCTCCACCTTCGCGCCGGCTTCCTCGAGCTTCTTCTTGATGGTGTCGACGTCGGCCTTCGGAATGCCTTCCTTGACCAGTGAGGGCACGCCCTCGACCAGGTCCTTGGCCTCCTTGAGGCCGAGGCCGGTGATCTCGCGGATGACCTTGATCACGGTCACCTTCTTGTCCGCCGGGTACTCCTTGAGCGTCACGGTGAACTCCGTCTTCTCCTCGACCGGAGCCGCGGCCGCGGCCGCGCCGGCCGGACCCGCCGCGACCGCCACCGGGGCGGCCGCGGTGACGCCGAACTTCTTCTCCATGTCCGCGATCAGTTCCACCACCTCGATCACGCTCATCTTGGCGATGGCGTCGAGGATTTCGTCTTTGGATACAGCCATTGTCGTCTCCTGAAATATGTCTGAATGGGTTCCGGATTCAGGCCGCGGCGGCCTGCTTCTGGTCGCGCACCGCAGCGAGCGTGCGCACGAGTTTCGACGGCGTCGCGGCGAGCGTGCCCACGAGCTTCTGGATCGGCGCCTTCATGACGCCCATCAGGATCGCCAGTGCCTGCTCGCGCGTCGGCAGACTGGCGACCTTGTCGAGATCCGATGCCTTGAGCAGCTGCCCGCCGAGGGACACCGCCGTCGCGACCAGCTTGTCGTGGTCCTTGGCGAAGGCCTTGACCACGCGCGCGGCTGCGCCCGGGTCATCCTTCGAGAACGCCAGGACCAGCGGCCCCTTGAGCACCGGTCCGATGCACTCGAACGACGTGCCGGCGACGGCCTTGCGCGCGAGCGTGTTCTTCACCACGCGCACGTACACGCCCGCCGCCCGCGCCTTCGCGCGCAGGTCGGTCATCTGCGAGACCGTCAGCCCGCGGTACTCGGCCGCGACCACCGACTGCGCCCTCGCCGCGACCGCGGACACTTCCGCTACCAGCGCCTTCTTGTCTTCCAGGTTGAGAGCCATTCGATTCCTCCTGCCCTTGAAGATCACCTGTACCAACACGGGACGCGCCATCCCGGCGCTTCCCACCCTTCGACGGTGATCCTCAATCAGGGACGGCCCTGGCTGAAGGGGTTCACCATCATCTGCGCAGGCGGTCTTTAAGAATCCCCGTGCCGGATTCGCCTGCGGTCTTCGATGATGGTCGGCACCCGCGTGCCGACCCGCACCAAACCAAAATTCCCGCGCCGCAACCGCTGCGCGCGCCTAGAGCCCGAGGCTCGACTGGTCGACCGCGACGCCCGGTCCCATGGTCGAGGACACCGTGACGCGCTTGAGGTAGATGCCCTTGGACGGCCGCCGGCTTCGCCTTCTGCAGGTCGGCGATCAGCGCCAGCAGGTTCTCCTTCAGCGCGCCGACCTCGAACTCGCCCGGCCGATCGTGCAGTGGACGATGCCGGCCTTGTCGACGCGGTAGCGCGACCTGGCCGGCCTTGGCGTTCTTCACGGCGCCGGCGACGTCCGGCGTCACCGTGCCGACCTTCGGGTTCGGCATCAGGCCGCGGGGACCGAGGATCTGGCCGAGCTGGCCGACGACGCGCATCGCATCCGGGCTCGCGATCACGACGTCGAAGTTGATCTCGCCGGCCTTGACCTTCTCGGCCAGGTCCTCGAGGCCGACGATGTCGGCGCCGGCGGCGCGCGCGGCATCCTGGTTCTTGCCGCTGGTGAACACCGCGACCCGCACCGACTTGCCGATGCCGTGCGGCATCACCGTCGAGCCGCGCACCTGCTGGTCGGACTTGCTGGCATCGATGCCGAGATTCACGGCCGCGTCGATCGACTCGTCGAACTTCGCGGTCGCGAATTCCTTGACCAGCGTCAGCGCCTCCTCGAGCGGGTATTGCTTGCCCGGTACCAACCGGGTCTTCCACGGCCTGTGCGCGCTTGGCAGTTGCGGCCATGTCAGAGTCCCTCCACGTCGACGCCCATGCTGCGCGCGCTGCCGGCGATCGTGCGCACCGCCGCTTCGAGTCCGGCGGCCGTCAGGTCGGGCTGCTTGACCTTGGCGATCTCCTCGATCTGCGCGCGCGTGATCTTGCCCACCTTGGCGGTGTTCGGCGTGCCGCTGCCCTTCTCGATGCCGATCGCCTTGCGGATCAGCACCGACGCCGGCGGCGTCTTCATGATGAACGTGAAGCTGCGGTCCGAATACACGGTGATCACCGTCGGAATCGGCAGCCCCTTCTCCAGCTTGGCGGTCTGCGCATTGAACTGCTTGCAGAACTCCATGATGTTCACGCCCTGCTGGCCGAGCGCAGGACCGATCGGTGGCGACGGATTCGCCGCGCCGGCCGGCACCTGCAGCTTGATGTAACCCTGGACCTTCTTAGCCATGACTCTTCATCCTCTGGGTGCTGACGCCCGCTAAGGCTCCCCAATACCGTCCGTAGCCGTTGAGCCGGCCGCCGTTCCTGGCACCGGACTGGAAACCGTCACGGCGATGCGCCGCTTCAGACCTTCTCGACCTGCGAGAAATCGAGCTCCACCGGAGTCGAGCGCCCGAGGATCTGCACCGCCACCTGCAGGCGGTTCTTCTCGTAGTTGACGCTCTCGACCACGCCATTGAAATCGTTGAACGGACCGGCGACGACCCGCACCACCTGGCCGGGCTCGAACAGCACCTTCGGTCGCGGCTTGTCGACGCCTTCCTCGACGCGCTGCAGGATGCGCATCGCCTCCTTCTCCGAGATCGGCGCGGGCTTGTCGCTCGTGCCGCCGATGAAACCGAGCACCTTCGGCACGTCGCGCACCAGGTGCCAGGTCTGCTCGTCCATCTCCATCTGCACCAGCACGTATCCGGGGTAGAACTTGCGCTCGCTGCGCCGCTTCTGCCCATCGCGCATCTCCACCACCTCTTCGGTGGGCACCAGGATCTCGCCGAACCGGGCCTCGAGGCCGTCGCGCTTGATCCGGTCGCGCAGTGCCTCCGCGACCCGGTGCTCGAAATTCGAATAGGCGTGTACCACGTACCATCGCAATGCCACGGCTCAACCCCCCTGTCCGGTCAGCAGCCGTGTAGCCCACGACAGAAATACGTCCAGTCCCCAGAAGAACAGGCCGGCGATGATCACGAATCCGAACACCACCGCCGTCGTCATCCCGGTCTCCTGCCGCGTCGGCCATACGACCTTGCGCAGCTCCTGGCGCGCGCTCTGCATGAAGGTCCAGAACGCGCGACCGCTGTCCGAGGCGGCGAACACGACCCCTGCCAGCACCACGCCCGCGAGCACCGCGAGCCAGCGCAGCCAGTCGGCATGCGCACTGAGCACGTAGAAGCCCGCGATGCCGCCCAGCACCAGCAGGCCGGCGACCACGAGCTTGGCGGTATCGGCCCCACCGCCGACTCCGCTGTCCGGAACCTGTTCATTCATCGGGTTGATTGCCGCCTGGCGCCCCATACGCCCGTTTCGAAGCTGGCAGGCCAGGAGGGAATCGAACCCCCAACCTGCGGTTTTGGAGACCGCCGCTCTGCCAATTGAGCTACTGGCCTGTCGTCGTCACTTCAGTATCTTGGAGACGACGCCGGCGCCCACGGTGCGTCCGCCCTCGCGGATCGCGAAGCGCAGGCCCTCCTCCATCGCGATCGGCGCGATCAGCTCCACCGTCATCTTGATGTTGTCCCCGGGCATCACCATCTCGGTGTTCCCCGGCAGCTCGATCAGCCCCGTCACGTCGGTCGTGCGAAAGTAGAACTGCGGCCGGTAGCCCTTGAAGAACGGCGTGTGCCGCCCGCCCTCCTCCTTCGTCAGCACGTACACCTCGCACTCGAACTGCGTGTGCGGCGTGATGCTCCCGGGCTTGGCCAGCACCTGCCCGCGCTCGACTTCCTCGCGCTTCGTGCCGCGCAGCAGCACCCCGACGTTGTCCCCCGCCTGCCCCTCATCCAGCAGCTTGCGGAACATCTCCACGCCCGTGCAGATCGTCTTGGCCGTCGCCTTCAGCCCGATGATCTCCACCTCGTCGTTCACCTTCACGATCCCGCGCTCAATGCGCCCCGTCACCACCGTCCCGCGCCCGGAGATCGAGAACACGTCCTCCACCGGCATCAGAAACGGCTTGTCAATGTCCCGCTTCGGCACCGGAATGTACTTGTCCATCTCCTCCACCAGCTCGATCACCGCCGGCACCCCAATCTCGCTCTTGTCCCCTTCCAGCGCCTTCAGCGCACTGCCAATCACGATCGGCGTCTTGTCGCCCGGGAAACTTGTACATCGTCAGCAGCTCGCGCACCTCCATCTCCACCAGCTCCAGCAGCTCCTTGTCATCCACCATGTCCGCCTTGTTCATGAACACCACGATGTACGGCACGCCCACCTGGCGCGCCAGCAGAATGTGCTCGCGCGTCTGCGGCATCGGCCCGTCCGCCGCCGATACCACCAGAATCGCCCCGTCCATCTGCGCCGCACCCGTGATCATGTTCTTCACGTAGTCCGCGTGCCCAGGACAGTCCACGTGCGCGTAGTGCCGCGCCGCACTCTGGTACTCCACGTGCGCCGTGCTGATCGTGATCCCGCGCGCCTTCTCCTCCGGCGCCTTGTCGATCTGGTCGTACGCCATGAACGTCCCGCCGTTCGTCTCCGCCATCACCTTCGTCAGCGCCGCCGTCAGCGTCGTCTTGCCATGATCCACATGCCCAATCGTCCCCACGTTCACGTGCGGCTTGGTGCGCTCAAATTTCTCTTTGGACACGACGACGACTCCTGTAATTCACGATCTGCGCTATCGACGACTCTAGAACCTCGAGCTCCGCACGTCCGCTAAGTGGAGCCCACGACCGGGATTGAACCGGTGACCTCGTCCTTACCAAGGACGTGCTCTACCAACTGAGCTACGTGGGCGAGACGGAATCAACCCGTTGGAGCGGGTAGTGGGAATCGAACCCACGTCATCAGCTTGGAAGGCTGAGGTTCTACCATTGAACTACACCCGCCTGATGACCTGTCCGACACTCGATCCCATTGCGCGTCCGCCCGCTACCGTCCCTGTCGACTCGAAGACCTCTCCGTGGTGGAGGGGGTAGGATTCGAACCTACGAAGGCGTAAGCCGGCAGATTTACAGTCTGCTCCCGTTGGCCGCTTGGGTACCCCTCCGCGAAAAACGAGCCGCGTATTCTGATTTCGACTCCCCCTAGTGTCAACCGGCGTCAATGCAGATTTCGGGCCAGGTCGCTACGCCCCGTGCTTGTTGAGGAAGTCGTCCACCGCGCTGCGCACCGGCTTGGCGAGCGGCGCCGGCACGTAGAAGTCCAGGTCGAGCATTCCGAAATCGTCCACGCGGGCCTGGATCTGCAGCGGATAGTCCACTCCTTTATATATGGCGGTGAACTGCCAGAGCTGCTTCTGGTCGGCGGGTAATGCGTCGATCTGGTGTGCGACGCCCTCGGCCTCGCGGCGCGCGAATCCGGTGCTGAACAGCCTGCCAACCTGGCGCAGCATCGCCGCGGCGTACTTGCTCTCCACGCTGCTCGTGACCCGCACCAGGGTCGGATCCGGCCGCAACGGAGTGGCAGCGGCACGATCCCCCGACACGCTGGGCGATGGCGCTTCGGAAATCTGTGCGCTGCCGCGCTGGATCGGACCCAGCAATGCGGCTGACGCTATTATCGATGATATTATGCCTATTTTCGAAGATTTTAGGCGCATAGTACGTATCATTGCTCACATCGCGGCGGTGCTGGCTGGATCCAGGAGCCGCCACTGCCCGGGCCGCAGGTCCGCTGGCAGTTCGATGGGCCCGTAACGAAGTCGTACCAGGCGGGTGACTTCGAAGCCGACGGCCTGCCAGAGCCGGCGGACCTCCCGGTTACGCCCTTCGCGCAGCATGACACGAAATCGCCTCTGCCCGTCCCGCTCCGCGACGCTTCCGGGCGCCGGCTGGAGACACTCGAAGCGCGCCGGCCCGTCCTCGAGCACGACGCCGGCGCGCAGGCGCTCGAGCGTCGCCGCATCCGGTGTGCCGCCGACGCTGACCAGGTACTCGCGTTCGACTTCGCTGGACGGGTGCATGAATCGGTGGGCGAGCGCGCCGTCCGTGGTGAAAAGCAGCAGTCCGGTCGTATTCACGTCGAGCCGCCCGATCACGACCCAGCGGCCGGCGCGTGGCGCAGGCAGGCGCTCGAACACCGTTGGGCGGCCCTGCGGGTCCGCGCGCGTCGTCACCTCGCCGGCCGGCTTGTGGTAGAGCAGCACTTCACGCGTCGCCGGGGTGGACTCGTCGGCGCGCAGCCGGCGCCCGTCCAGCCGGATGTCCGCACCGGGCCCGGCCCGGATGCCGAGCGCGGCCACCTGGCCATCGACCGTGAGCCTGCCATCGCGTATCCACTGTTCGATCTGGCGGCGTGAGCCGTGGCCGGCTGCGGCGAGCAGCTTCTGGACCCGCTCGCTCATCGCACCGGCAGTGAGATCTTCCTGAACAGTTCGGCCTGGCCGTCCGGATCGCGCGCATCGATGGCCCGGTCCACCAGGCGCCGGGTCAGGTGCGGCCCGAACAGCTGCAGGAAGTCATAGGCAAAGTTGCGCAGCAGCGTGCCGCGCCGGAACCCGATCCACGTGGTGTGGATCGGAAACAGGTGCGAGGCGTCGATTGCCGTGAAATCGCTGTCCTGGGTCGGGTCGATCGCGACGCTGGCCACGATGCCGACGCCGAGCCCAAGGCGCACGTAGGTCTTGATCACGTCGGAGTCGCGCGCCGTCAGCGCGACTTTCGGGGTCAGCCCCTCGCGCGCGAACACGGTGTGCAGCGAAGACGCACCGGTGAAGCTGAACACATAGGTGATGAGCGGATACTGCGCCAGATCCTGCAGGGTCACGCGCTCGAGCCGCGACAACGGATGGTGCTTGAGCACGATGATCTGGCGGAACCACCGATACACCGGCAGCAGTACCAGGCCCGGAAACAGTCCGTCCGATCCGGTGGCGATCGCCAGCTGCACGCGATCGGAAGACACCATTTCCCCGATCTGCTCCGAGGTACCCTGGTGCAGGTGCAGCTCGACTTCCGGGTAACGCTCACGGAATGCATGCACGACCGGCGGCAGAACGTAGCGGGCCTGGGTATGGGTGGTCGCGATCGACAGCACGCCGCGGTTGTCCTGGTTCAGGTCGGCGGCCACGGCCTTGAGGCTGTCGATCTCCGCCAGCGCGCGGTTCGCGTACTCGAGCACCTTGACGCCCTGCGGAGTCACGCGCGAGAACGCACGGCCCTCGCGCACGAACAGGTCGAAGCCGAGCTCGCGCTCGAGCGCCTTGAGAGCGCGACTGATGGCCGGCTGGGAAGTGCCGAGCGCCGAAGCGGCCTGGGTCACTGACAGCCCGTGGCGCGCTATCGCGACGGCGTATTGCAGCTGATGAAAGTTCATGCGGTCTTGAGTTACGAGCGGTACATGCCGAAGGGATGCCAGGAAGCCCGGATTTGGGGGCGCGAATTATAACAATACGTTATCAAAAAATGGCTCCTGCGCCGCTCGACCCTCCGGGGCCGCGGGATTACAGTGCTCCCCCGCCACTTTCGATCAAAGCCGCCGATTCAATGATTTACGACAGCATACTCGGCACGATCGGCCGCACACCGGTGGTCCGGATCCATCGGCTCGCCCCCGCGGGCATCACGATGTACGTGAAGTGCGAATTCTTCAATCCCGCCTCCTCGGTGAAGGACCGCCTCGCGATCGCGATCATCGAGGACGCGGAAGCCCGTGGCGTCCTGCGACCCGGGCAGACGGTGATCGAGGCGACCTCCGGCAATACCGGCATTGCGCTGGCGATGGTCTGCGCGGCCAAGGGCTATCCGTTCGTGGCCGTGATGGTCGAGACGTTTTCGGTCGAGCGGCGCAAGATCATGCGCATGTTCGGCGCCAAGGTGATCCTGACGCCGGCGGCGGAGCGCGGTACCGGCATGGTGCGCAAGGCCGAGGAGCTGGCGCGCAAGCATGGCTGGTTCCTGGCCCGTCAGTTCGAGAACCCGGCGAATCCCGCCTACCACCGCAGCACCACGGGCCCGGAGATCCTCCAGGATTTCGTGGGCCGGCGGCTCGATTACTTCGTGACCGGCTGGGGCACCGGCGGCACGCTGACGGGCGCCGGCGAGATGATCCGGCTGGCGCGGCCCGACGTGCGCATCATCGCGGCCGAGCCCGAGGCCGCCGCCCTGCTGTCCGGCAAACCCTTCTCCCCGCACAAGATCCAGGGCTGGACACCGGATTTCGTACCCGCGGTACTGAACCGTTCGGTGCCCGATTCGCTGGTGACCGTCACGGACGCCGAGTCGATCGAGACGGCGCGGCAGCTCGCCCGCCAGGAAGGGATCTTCTGCGGCATCTCCTGCGGTGCGACCTTCGCCGCGGCACTGAAGGTCGCGCGCTCGGCCGAGCCGGGCGCAGTGCTGCTCGCGATGCTGCCCGATACCGGCGAACGCTACCTGTCGACCGCGCTGTTCGAGGGAATTCCAGACGGCTCGGATCCGGAACCTTGAGAGCGCTGGCGGTCCCGTGAGCGCGCACCAGCCATTGCAGGAAGTCCGGAAGGTGGCCACCCCCGAACAGGACGCGAGATCCGCCGGTGCACACGCGCCGCTGGTGGTCGCACTGCCCGATCCGTTTCCGATGTACCGCGGCGGCAGCCTGCGCCACGCGGTGATCGCCTACGAGACCTGGGGCGCGCTCAATGCGCAGCGCGACAACGCGATCCTGCTGTTCACCGGCCTCTCGCCGTCGGCGCACGCCGCCTCGAGCGAGCGCGATCCGGCGCCAGGCTGGTGGCAGCGCATGATCGGCCCCGGACTCGCACTCGACACCGACCGCTACTTCATCGTCTGCGTGAATTCGCTCGGCAGCTGCTTCGGATCGACCGGACCCGCCTCGATCGATCCGGATAGCGGCGAACGCTACCGCCTCGGGTTCCCCGAGCTCGCGGTCGAAGATATCGCCAGCAGCGGCTGGCATGCCGTGCGCGCGCTCGGCATCGAGCACCTCGACACCGTAATCGGCGCGTCGCTCGGCGGCATGTCGGTGCTGGCCTTCGCGACCCAGTTCCCGCACGCCGCCCGGCGCCTGATCAGCATCTCCGGCAGTCCCGCAGCCTCGCCGTTCGCGATCGCACTGCGCGCGGTGCAGCGCGAGGCGATCCTGCGCGACCCGGACTGGCAGGGCGGGAACTACGCTTCCGAGCATGGCCCGCGCACCGGCATGCGCCTGGCACGCAAGCTGGGCACGATCACCTATCGCTCGGCCGCCGAATGGCGCAAGCGCTTCGGCCGCGAGCGCCTCGCCGGCAATACCGCGAACGTCAGTCCGTTCGCGCCACAGTTCGCGATCGAGGGCTACCTCGAGGCACAGGCCGAGCGTTTCACCCGCGTGTTCGACCCGAACTGCTACCTGTACATCTCCCGCGCGATGGATCGCTTCGATCTGGCCGAGCACGGCGGCAGCAGTGCCGCGGCACTGTCGCAGCTGGCGGCCGAGAGCGCGCTGGTCATCGGGGTGGAGAGCGACCTGCTGTTCGCGATCCAGGAGCAGGCCGCGATCGCCGAAGCCCTCGAGCACAACGGCATTCCGACCCGCTTCGCCCGGCTGAGCTCGCTCGAGGGGCACGACGCCTTCCTGGTCGACCTGCCGCACTTCGACGCCGAAATCCGCGCGTTTCTGCGCTAGCGCCGGCGATCGGGGCGCGCCCGCGCCCCCCCGTATCCGCCGGTTGCGGCTAAATCCCTGGTGCGGCTCGGGAAAATGCCGCCGCCGCTGCCGACCCCGCGTGAACCGCATCACGGTTCCGGTGTCCGTCATCTTGTCTTAACACAAATCGCCTTGAGTTCCATACAGTAAGTACTATTATACGGTACGTACTACGAACTAAATGCACCACGAACGGTCCGACCCGGGACCTGGTGTGAAGGAGACGACGATGAACGAACTGGACCTGAAGCCTGATCACGAAGCCGGGCACGGTGGCGACAAGCAGCTCGCGGTTCCGGCGCTGGCCGAACCGGCAACGCTGGCCGCGGCGCGCCGCAGCGGTGTGGGCTTGCGCAGCCCGCGTCGTCGATTCCGTGCGACCCGGCTGGCGCCGGCCACCGACGACGGCCTGCGTCCGTTCCGGATCTACTGAAGACACCCGCCTCCGCCCCACGACAGCCACCCGGCACCTGCCCAGCCCGCCGCCCGAAGCCGGCGGGGCGGGTGCCGGCGCTGGCCTCCGGACTGCGATGCCCGCCCCCTTCTGGCAATATCCGGGGCATTAATGTTCAGTCCGGTTGGGCGGCGCGATCCGCCCATGCATAATAGGAACCCTGCTGCACGACTGTGACGCGGCTCGCAGTTCTGGCAAGATTTGGCGGAAGCTTCGGGGGCGATTCGGATGGAACGACGGCTGCACACCAGGCATCGTGCTCGTACGACGGTCTATATCCTGCTGCCCGACGGCAAGCGCCGGCTATGCCGGGCCATCAACCTCAGCGCGACCGGGGTCTTCATCCGCACCGCCGGACTCGGGCTGCGCAAGGGACAGCATGTCGACCTGGCCTTTGCAATCGACCTCGGCGCAGTGACCAAGCTGCACCGCCGGACGGCGGTCGTCGCGCACGTTTCGGGCGGCGGCACCGGCCTGATGATGGATGCCTTCGCCGCGGCCCGCTAGGGCCGATCCGGACCTTCGCTTGCGCCCCTGGGTCCTGGCCGTTCCCGAGTAGCGGCCGGGCCGGCATCTGCGGGGCTCCCGCAGCGGCCCTGGGCTGGTCAACCGCCCGGTTCCCGATCCGTTATGCAGGCATGGGGCCCGATCGGCCCGGAACGGACGGAAACCATCGCCACCCGGGGATGGTCGTATACTCGGAACAGCGCCTAGCGTGCCGGATGCCGGGGCGGCGCATGGAGGAGCCATGAACAGGATCAGCACCGCACTCGGCGTCGTGGTGATCGCGCTATCAGGCCTCGCCACGGGCACGGCCCTGGCGTCCCCCCACGGCGGCTTCGGCGGCGGACATGGGGGCGGCTTCGGTGGCCATGCGTTCGGCGCGGGCCATGTCGCGGGACCCGCATTCGGCGGTTTCGCGGCGCACGGCATTGCAGGCCATTACGCGAGCGCCGCGGGCTACCGCGGCTATGCGGGCGTCGGTCACGGCTATGGCTATCCGCAGGGCTACGGCTATGCCCACGGCTATGGATACGGCTACGGCCATGGTTATGGCGGCTACCGGCCCTGGGGTGGCGGGTACTGGGGCGGCGCCTATTGGCCGCGTGCGTACTTCGGTCTCGGCTTCTCGTGGTTCCTGCCGGCCCTGCCGCTCTACTACTCCACCTACTGGTACGGCGGCGTGCCCTATTACTACGCCGACGACGCGTACTACACGTGGAGCCCGGGTGACGGCGGCTACGTCGCCACGACGCCACCGCCAGTAGC
>CAWIQV010000060.1:0-53380 GCA_963838275.1 uncultured Gammaproteobacteria bacterium
CTGCTGATGGACCGGCCGGTATTCGACAACGTCGCGCTGCCGCTGATCGTCGCGGATACCTCCTACCGCGAGATCGACCGGCGGGTGCGCGCGGCGCTGGACCAGGTCGGCCTGCTCGGGCGCGAGCGCGTGGCGCCACAGGAACTGTCGGTCGGTGAGCAGCAGCGGGTCGGCATCGCGCGCGCGATCGTGACGCGACCACCCGTGCTGGTCGCGGACGAGCCGACGGGCAATCTGGATGCGACACTCGCGGGCGAAGTGCTGCGGCTGCTGCGTCGGCTCAACGAGGTCGGCGTCACGGTGCTCGTCGCGACGCACGACCAGCACCTGGTGCGCGAGTCCGGGCTGCGGGAGATCGTGCTGCAGGACGGGCGGCTGATCGATCAGCCGAGCCTGCCGCTGCCGGTCATTGAGGCGCACCGATGACACGGGGAAGCGTGTCGATGAACAGGGCAGCGTGTCGATGAACGGGGCTTGAGGGCGGTGGCCAGTCTCTCCGGCTGGGTGATGCGGCATGGCCAGGCGCTGGTGTCCTCGGCCGGGCATATCGCGCGTCATCGCTTCGCGACGCTGCTCACGGTCTCGGTCCTGGGGCTCGCGCTGTCGCTGCCTCTGTCGCTGCAGGTGCTGGTCCGCAACGTGCGCGGTGCGACCGGGGATTTCACCGGCGCGATCGGACTGTCGGTGTACCTCAAGCCGCAGGTCACGGAACAGCAGGCGCGCGCCCTCGCACGCACGGCTGCGGCCCGGCCCGGTGTCGCGCGCGTCACGCTGATCACCGCCGCGCAGGCGCTGGCCGAATTCCGCGCGCAGTCCGGATTTGGCGAAGCCCTGGACGCCCTGACCGACAACCCGCTGCCGCACGTGCTCGCGATCCAGCCCGCGGCGGCGGCCGAGGGGCCGGAGCAGCTCGATGCGCTGCGCGCCTGGCTGCTCTCCTGGCCGGAAGTCGATACGGTCGCGCTCGACCGCGACTGGGTGGTGCGGTTCAACGCCATCCTCGGCCTGCTGCGGCGCGTGCTGGCGGTCAGCGCGACGCTGCTCGCCTTCGGGGTCGTCGCGATCGTCGGCAATACGATTCGCCTGGAGATCCGGAGTCGGCGTGCCGAGATCGAGGTGACCAAGCTGGTCGGCGCCACCAACGCCTTCGTGCGCCGGCCGTTCCTGTACACCGGGATGCTCTATGGCGCGCTCGCCGGCCTGCTGGCCTGGGGGATCGTCGCCGCGCTACGCACGGCGCTGGCCCCGGCGGCCGGGCGGCTGGCCGCGGCCTATGGTCAGCGCTTCGAGCTGGCGGGACCGACGCTGCGCGAGTTGGGCGCGCTGGCACTGGGCGGGCTGCTGCTCGGCGCCCTGGGCGCCCTGATCGCCACGACGCGCGAGCTGGCCCGGATCGAGCCCTGAGAATGCCACAGCACCCTATCATGTTATTGATTTATAATATTTTTATTAGGGAACGCGCCGGTCATGGTCCGGTCCAATGCTTAGCACTCACCAGACCGGAGTGCTAGACTACGCACCATTGGCACTTTCGGAGGACGGCGAGATGAGCAACGTTCAGACCGCGCTGATCGCCCCGGTTGCAGGCCTGAATCTGGCCGGTCCGATCGGCAGTTTCGATGCGTACCTGGATCGGGTCAGCCGCATCCCCGTGCTGTCGCGCGAACGGGAGCGCGAACTGGCCGAGAAATTCCGGGGCGACAATGACCTGGGCGCGGCGCGCGAGCTGGTGCTCTCGCACCTGCGTTTCGTCGTGCACATCGCGCGCGGCTACAACGGCTACGGGCTGCCGATGAACGACCTGGTCCAGGAAGGCAATATCGGCCTGATGAAGGCCGTCAAGCGCTTCGACCCGGCCATGGGCGTGCGCCTGGTGTCCTTCGCCGTGCACTGGATACGCGCCGAGATCCACGAGTACGTGCTGCGCAACTGGAGACTGGTCAAGGTCGCGACCACCAAGGCGCAGCGCAAGCTGTTCTTCAACCTGCGACGGCTGAAGAAGAACCTCGCGTGGCTCAGTGCCGAGGAAACCCGCGCCGTCGCGGCGGATCTGGGCGTCACGGCGGCAGAAGTCAACGAGATGGAGCGGCGGCTCTCGGCCCGGGACCTGTCCTTCGACGTCGGTACCGATGCCGACGAGGACGACAGCTATGGCCCGGCTTCCTATCTGCCGGCACCGGATGCCGATCCGGCACAGCTCGTCGAAGCGGAGGAATGGTCGAGTTCCTCGTCCGAGCAGCTCTCGGCCGCCCTCGAACGGCTCGATGAGCGCAGCCGCGCGATCCTGCGGCGCCGCTGGATGAGCGAGGACAAGGCGACACTGCACGATCTGGCCGAGGAATATGGGGTTTCCGCCGAGCGCATCCGCCAGATCGAGGCCGTGGCGATCACGCGGCTGCGTTCGATGCTGCCGGCGCCCGAGCCGGCGGGAACCTGAAGCGCCGCTCAGGGAAGCGGCGCCGGCTCGAACCCGAACTCGACGCGTCGGTTGCGCATGCGGCCTTCGGGCGTGTCGTCGCCCGCCAGCGGTGCGCTCGCCCCGCGGCCGCTCGCACGCAGGCGCGTAGCGGACACCCCCTCCCCGCGCAACCACGTCAGCAGCGCGTCGGCGCGCTGCTGCGCGAAGCGCTGGTTGGGCTCTGCCCCGCCGATGCCGTCGGTGTAGACGGCGATCTGCGCGACCAGTCCGGAGCGCCTGCGCAGCAGCTGGCGGGCGACATGCAGCAGTGCGCGCGCCGGCGCATCCGCGCGCGGGATCGTGCTTTCCGCATCGAACAGCAGGCTCGCCGGAATACGCAGCACCACGCGCGAGGGTTCTCGCAGGACCTGGGTCGCCGGCGCCGCGTCGAGCGACATCAGGCTCCGGCGCAGCTGTGCGTCGGTACGATCGATCTCACGTCGCGCAGCGCGCGAGGGCGCACCCGCCACGGCAGGCGCCACGGGCTCGGCTGTCGCCGCGGCGGCACCCGGCAGTCCGGGAAAGCCGCAGAGGCCCAGCGTCAGCGCCAGCAGCGCGATACGGACATCTACGTAGCCTTGGCGCCACATTTGACTAAATGCATCGCGTCTCATCGGGTCGCGCTACTGAATCCTGAAAAAATTTCTGCTGCCTGTCATGGATTTGCAGCATGTTAAGCATTATGCTTGTTCCATTCGCCGCGTCACCACGGGTGCGGTGAAAACGGTACAGACCAGATGCTTTCGCGTCGTATTCGATGCGAGAAACTCAGGCTGCCGGGGTGGACACAGGCTGCGGCGGCCACACTTTGATGCCTGCCGCCAGCGTTGGAAGCGCGCTTCGCCGTGCGCAGGTACCGCTAATTTGGTACCGGCCTTCCGGGCCCGACGCTCAGGTCTGGTTCCAATTGTTCGTCCGCCCACGACAGACCCGAGTCGATTGAAGACATTCAAACCTCGCGCTGCGAGGTTTTTTTTTGGCGCGCACCGGCGCACCCGCTACTGGCCGGCGAGGCGCGCATGCGCGAGCATCGCGTGCATCTCGAGGTCGTCGTAGAGAACGACCAGCAGCGCCGCCACGTACGGCAGCGAGAACACGCAGGAGGCGTTGGCGAGCAGGGTCGCGAGCAGCCATGCCGGTGACGCATCCGGGCGCAGCAACGGCGCGGCGTGGCCGCCCAGTTCGGTGCCGATCCAGCTCCCGGCCGCCCAGCCGAGCCCAACCAGCGTGAGCGCCACCGACAACAGCGTCGAGACGCGCCACCAGTGTCCGCGCGTCAGTTCCCAGCTGCGGCCGATCGCGCGTACTGCACTCGCGTCCTCGGCGAGCACGGGCACCAGCCACATCGTTACCCGCCCGCTCCAGTAGAGGCCCGGAACCAGCAGCAGCATGCCGCCCACGACCATCAGCGTCGTCAGTGCCGTGCCGAGCAGGATCCAGTGCACGCGGCGCGCCGCGAGCCGCAGCGCCCGTAGCGGACCGACCCTGGATGCTCCGGCCGCGTACGCCAGTGGTGCGATCATCATCGCGGCGAACAGCACTGCCGACACCAGCAGGCTGATGCAGGCGGGACCGGCGGCCGCGCGCGCGAACTGCAGCGCGCTCGCATTCAGGGCGGGAAGGTCCAGGTTCGACATCGCATCCAGCGAGACGGCATCGAACCTGCGGACCGGTTGCAGCAGCCAGGCCGCGAGCAGCGCCGACTGCAGCGCGTACAGCAGTGCAAGCCACCGGCAGTCACGGAACGCATGCAGGTACAGACGCCAGCTGGCCGCCAGCACGCCGCCCGGCGTCAACGGGCCTGTGGGTTTGAAGTACATGCGCGTGACGCTAGGCGCCCGCCGGCATGGGGCGCCGCGACTCGATGTCCGGCAGCAGGCCCGCCAGCACGCCGAGGGCCGGAAGCCACGCGCACACCGCGTAGACCTGCTCGATGCCGCTCAGGTCGGCCAGTCTTCCGAGCAGCGCCGCACCGAGGCCGCCGACGCCGAACGCAAAGCCGAAGAACAATCCCGAGATCATGCCGACCTTGCCGGGAACGAGCTCCTGCGCGAATACCACGATCGCCGGAAACGCCGAGGCCAGGATCAGGCCGATCAGTACCGAGAGCGGTCCGGTCCAGAACAGGCTCGCGTGCGGCAGCAGCAGCGTGAAGGGCAGTGGCGCGAGGATCGAGAACCAGATCAGGCGCCGGCGCCCGATGCGATCGGCCGACCGGCCCGCCGAGCAGCGTACCGAGCGCAATGGCGCCGGTGAAGGCGAACAGGTGCAGCTGCGCGTCGCGGATCGACACACCGAAGCGATGGATCAGATAGAACGTGAAATAGCTGGTCATGCTGGTCAGGTAGATGTACTTCGAGAAGATCAGCAGCAGCAGCAGCGCGATCCCGCGTCGGGCGATCGCCGGATCGGCGGCAGCCAGGCTCTGCGGACGCGACGCGGCGGCGCGCAGGCGCGCCAGCCCGTGGTGGCGGTACCAGACGCTGACGTTCCACAGGATGGCACCGGACAGCAGCGCCAGCAGCGCGAACAGCGCCAGGCTCGACTGCCCGAAGCGCACTACCACCAGTGCCGCGCCGAGCGGACCCAGGGCCTGGCCGCTGTTGCCTCCGACCTGGAACATCGACTGCGCGAGTCCATGACGTCCGCCCGAGGCCATGCGCGCGACGCGCGAGGCTTCCGGGTGGAATACCGAGGAGCCGATGCCGATCAGCGCCGCGCCGATGAGCACCAGCGCGTAGTGGTGCGCACCCGAAAGCACGACCAGGCCCGCCAGCGTGAACAGCGTGCCACCGGGGAGCGCGAGCGGCGTAGGTCGGCGGTCCGCATACACGCCGACCAGCGGCTGCAGCAGCGAGGCGGTGACCTGGTAGACCAGCGTGACCAGGCCGATCTGTCCGAAATTCAGGCCCAGGCCAGCCTTGATGTCCGGATAGATCGCCGGCAGCAGCGACTGCATCATGTCGTTGAGCAGGTGGCAGACGCCGATCGCGATGATGACCCGGAATACCGGGCTGCCTTCCGGGGAAGGCTGGCGTGGCGCTTCGTTCAAGCGGGCGCTGGAGTCGTGACGTGCAGAACCGAGCCGCGCACCGATCACCTCCGGCGATGAACTCGAGGGCGGGTAGTGTGGATGGGCCGTTGCCGAATTGACAAGGACGGTCGGACGCGCCGGTCGCCGTGCGGTTGGCGGTGGCGGCCGCGTCGGCCGGGGGCGCCCGGGCGCCTGCTGCCGACACTCGGATGCCGAAGCCCTTGAATACCATGGACTCTCAATCCCGGCGTTCCCTCGGCGCGCAGCCAGGCCTGTCGCAGCGCGCCGGCACGGGCGTCGCAGCGCGCCGGCACGGGTGTCACGGCGCGCTGGCACGGGTGTCACGGCGCGCTGCCGTCGCCGCCATCGCCCTGAAGGTCCCGCCAGCGGGCTTGGCAGGGCACCGACCGTCCAGTATTGCATTGACCCTGATCCCGACGCCGGTATGATCGGACCGAAGATCGGCGGAAGTGATGGGCCGCGTGGCTGGGACGGGAACTCCCGGTGCAGCGGCAGAGCCCGTATCCGCCCAAGCCAGTTTGACGATGCGGGGCCGCCGGGGACCACACCCGGCGCTGCGCAGCGTGCGCGGCCGCATCGATGATGGGAACCGAATATGCAGCACCAGCACAGCGCAGCGCGGCGCCAGTCGCGCCGCTCCTCCGGCAGGCCGGGCAGACAGGGCCTGTACGATCCGAGGTTCGAGCACGATGCCTGCGGCGTCGGCTTCGTGGTCGACATCAAGGGCCGCAAGTCCCATCGCATCCTGCAGCAGGCCATACAGGTGCTGCGCAACCTCGATCATCGCGGCGCCTGCGGCTGCGAGACCAACACCGGCGACGGTGCCGGCGTGCTGATCCAGATGCCCCACGCCTTCTACCAGCAGGTCGCACGCAAGGAGCGACTGTCGCTGCCGGCACCGGGCGAGTACGGCACCGGTCTCGTATTCCTGCCGCGCAACCCGACCAGGAGGCGCCGGCTCGCCGAGGCTTTCGACCACATCGTGCAGTCGGAAGGCCAGACGCTGCTCGGCTGGCGCACGGTGCCCACCAACAATGCCTCGCTCGGGGAGACGGCCAGGGCGAGCGAGCCCTTCATCCGCCAGGTGTTCATCGGGCGCAACCCGGCCATCAAGGACGACCTGGAGTTCGAGCGCAAGCTCTACGTCATCCGCAAGCGCGCCTACTCCGAGATCCGCACGTCGACGATCGACGGGGCTGAGTACTGGTATCTCGCGAGCCTGTCCTACAAGACCATCGTGTACAAGGGAATGCTGCTCACCGAGCAGCTGGCGCAGTACTTCACCGACCTGCAGCAGCCGGCCGTGGAGACCGCGCTCGCGCTGGTGCATTCGCGATTCAGCACCAACACCTTCCCCAGCTGGGACCGCGCGCACCCCTACCGCTACCTGGCGCACAACGGCGAGATCAACACGGTGCGCGGCAACTACAACTGGATGAAGGCGCGCGAGGCGCTGTTCGAATCCGCCGCGTTCGGCGCCGACACCTCCAAGATCCTGCCGGTCATCAATCCGAACGGCAGCGATTCCGCGATGTTCGACAACACGCTGGAGTTGCTGGTGCTGGCCGGCCGGTCGCTGCCACACGCGATGATGATGATGATCCCGGAACCGTGGTCGACCCACGAGAGCATGGACGACGAGAAGCGCGCGTTCTATCAGTACCACGCCACGCTGATGGAGCCCTGGGACGGGCCGGCTTCCGTCGCGTTCACCGATGGCAGGAAGATCGGTGCCGTACTGGATCGCAACGGCCTGCGCCCGTCGCGCTACTACGTCACCCGCAGCGGTCTGGTGGTCATGGCATCGGAGGCCGGCGTGCTCGACCTGCCGCCGGAAGACGTGGTGCAGAAGGGCCGTTTGCAGCCGGGACGCATGTTCCTCGTCGACACGGAGCAGGGCCGCATCATCGATGACGAGGAGATCAAGCGTACCGTCGCGACCGAGCAGCCGTACCGCCGCTGGCTGGACGAACACCTGGTGCACCTCAAGGACCTGCCGGCCGCGCCCGAACTGCCGGTGCCGGATACGGACTCGCTGCTGCAGCGGCAGATCGCGTTCGGCTATACGTTCGAGGATCAGCGGGTGCTGCTCGAACCGATGGCGCGCAACGGCGTGGAAGCGGTCGGATCCATGGGCAATGACACGCCGCTGGCGGCGCTGTCGAGCCGGCCGCGGCTGCTGTACGACTACTTCAAGCAGCTGTTCGCGCAGGTGACCAATCCACCCATCGACAGCATCCGCGAGGAACTGATCACGGCCTCCGAGGTGTGGCTGGGGTCGGAAGGCAACCTGTTGCGGCCGCGCGCGGCGGATTGTCGCCGGCTGGAGCTGAAGGGACCGGTGCTCACCAACGAGGAGTTCGCCCGGGTACGGCGGCTGAACCTGCCGGGACTGAAGACCGGCGTGCTGTCCATCCTGTTCCGCGCCACGCGCGGCGGCAAGGGCCTCACGAAGTCGATGGAGGAACTGTGCCTGGCCGCGCGCCGGATGATCGAGGACGAGGAGGTGAGCATCCTCGTGCTCAGCGACCGCGGCGTGAACCGCGAATTCGCCGCGGTACCGGCGCTGCTGGCGGTGAGCGGCCTGCATCACTACCTGATCCGCGAGGGCCTGCGGATGCGCGTCAGTCTGGTGCTGGAGACCGGCGAGGCGCGCGAGGTGCAGCATTTCGCGCTGCTGGTGGGTTATGGCTGCGCCGCGATCAATCCCTACCTGGCGTTCGAGACCATCGAAGGCATGATCCGCGAGGGCATGGTGGCCAAGGTGGACGCCAAGCTCGCGTGCAAGAATTTCGTCAAGGCGGCGACCAAGGGCGTCGTCAAGGTGATGTCCAAGATGGGCATCTCCGCGATCCAGAGCTATCACGGCGCCCAGGTGTTCGAGGCCGTCGGGCTGCGCCAGGACGTCATCGACCAGTACTTCACCTGGACCGCCTCGCGCATCGGCGGCGTGGACCTGGCCGTCATCGCGCAGGAAGTGCTGATGCGCCACCGTGCGGCATTTCCGGCGCGGCAGATCAACGGCCATGCCCTGCAGTCCGGCGGTCTGTACCAATGGCGTACGGACGGCGAACTGCACCTGTTCAATCCGCAGTCCATTCACCGCCTGCAGAAGGCCGTGCGCACCAACAGCTACGCCGTGTACAAGTCGTACGCGACGCTCATCGACGACCAGTCGAAGCAGCTCTCGACGCTGCGTGGCATGCTGGAGTTCAAACCGGCCGAATCCGTCCCGATCGACGAGGTGGAGCCGGTCGAGAACATCCTGCGGCGCTTCAAGACCGGCGCCATGTCCTACGGCTCGATCAGCAAGGAAGCGCACGAGACGCTGGCCATCGCGATGAACCGCATCGGCGGCAAGAGCAACACCGGCGAGGGCGGCGAGGATCCGGAGCGCTACCAGCCGCTGCCCAACGGCGACTCGAAGAGCAGCGCCATCAAGCAGGTGGCGTCCGGCCGCTTCGGGGTGACCAGTCACTACCTGGTCAACGCGCGCGAACTGCAGATCAAGATGGCGCAGGGCGCCAAGCCCGGCGAGGGTGGCCAGCTGCCAGGCTCCAAGGTGTATCCGTGGATCGCGAAGACGCGGCACACGACCGCCGGTGTCGGGCTGATCTCGCCGCCGCCACATCACGACATCTACTCGATCGAGGACCTCGCCGAGCTGATCCACGACCTGAAGAACGGCAACCGCGACGCGCGCATCAGCGTCAAGCTGGTCGCCGAAGTGGGGGTCGGCACGATCGCCGCGGGCGTCGCGAAGGCGCATGCCGACGTGGTACTCATCAGTGGACATGACGGCGGCACCGGCGCATCGCCGCTGACTTCGCTGGCGCACGCCGGACTGCCCTGGGAGCTCGGTCTCGCCGAGACCCACCAGACCCTGGTATTGAACAACCTGCGCAGCCGCATCGTCGTGGAGACCGACGGTCAGCTCAAGACCGGGCGCGACGTCGTGATCGCGGCGCTGCTCGGTGCCGAGGAGTTCGGCTTCGCGACTGCCCCGCTGGTCGCGGTGGGCTGCATCATGATGCGCGTGTGCCACCTGAACACCTGCCCGGCCGGCGTCGCGACCCAGGACCCGCGGCTGCGCGAGCGGTTCTCCGGCACACCCGAGCACGTGGTGAATTTCATGCGCTTCATCGCCCAGGACGTGCGTGAATACATGGCCCAGCTCGGCTTCCGGACGCTGGACGAGATGGTCGGACGGGTCGACCGGCTCAGGCCGAAGAAGGCCATCGATCACTGGAAGGCCAAGGGCTTCGATTTCAGCAACATCCTGTACCAGCCGGACGTGGGCCCCGAGGTCGGCCGCTACTGCCAGATCCCGCAGGATCACGGCCTGGAAAAGGCACTCGACGTCACCACGCTGCTCGAGTTGTGCCGGCCGGCCATCGAGCGCGGCGAGCCGGTCCGTGCCGAGGTGGCGATCCGCAACGTCAACCGGGTGGTCGGCACCATCACCGGCAGCGAGATCACCAGGAAGTACGGGCCCCATGGCCTGCCGGACGACACCATCCGCATCCACTTCCGCGGCACGGCCGGTCAGAGCTTCGGTGCGTTCATGCCGCGCGGCATGACCTTCGTGCTCGAAGGCGACGCCAACGATCACCTCGGCAAGGGACTCTCGGGCGGCAGGATCATGGTGTTCCCGCCGGCGCAATCCTCGTTCGTGCCGGAGGAGAACATCATCGTCGGCAACGTCGGCCTGTATGGCGCGACCGCCGGTGAGGTCTACATCCGCGGCATGGCCGGCGAGCGCTTCGCGGTGCGCAACAGCGGCGCCGACGCCGTGGTGGAGGCCGTGGGCGATCACGGCTGCGAGTACATGACGGGCGGCCGCGTGGTCGTGCTCGGTCCGGCCGGCAGGAACTTCGGTGCCGGCATGTCGGGCGGCACGGCCTACGTGCTCGACGAGCGCGGCGACTTTCCCGGTCGTGTGAATCCGCAGATGGTCGACGTCGAGCCGCTGAGCGACGCCGACGAGATCCTGCAGGTGCGCACGCTGATCGAGCGCCACCTCGAGTTCACCGGCAGCGCGCGCGCCATGCGGGTGCTCGAGAACTGGGACGCCACCGTACCGCGGTTCGTCCGGGTCATGCCGAAGGACTTCAAGCGCGCGGTCGCTTCGCTCAAGCGCGCGCACGAGCAGGGCCTGAGTGGCGACGAAGCGATCATGGTGGCCTTCGAGGACAACGCGCGCGACCTGGCGCGCGTCGGCGGAAACTAGCAGCGAGAGCGCCTACCGGATGGGAAAGCCGACTGGATTCATCGAGTACCTGCGCGAGCTGCCGGTGGACCGCACGCCCATCGAGCGCGTGCTGGACTGGAAGGAATTCCATTACCACATGGATGAGAAGGGCCTGCGCAACCAGGCCGCACGCTGCATGGACTGCGGCGTGCCGTTCTGCCATACCGGCACGCTGATCTCCGGGATGGCTTCCGGCTGCCCGGTCAACAACCTGATCCCGGAATGGAACGACCTGGTCTATCGCGGCTTGTGGCAGGAAGCGCTCGAACGGCTGCACAAGACCAACAATTTCCCCGAATTCACGGGCCGCGTGTGCCCGGCGCCCTGCGAGGGGTCGTGCGTCCTCGGCATCAACGCGCCACCGGTGGCGATCAAGGTGGTCGAGAACGCCATCGTCGACGAGGGCTGGGAGCAGGGCTGGATCGTGCCGATGCCGCCGACGGCCCGCACCGGCAAGAAGGTCGCGGTGATCGGCTCCGGTCCGGCCGGGCTCGCGGCCGCGGCGCAGCTGAACCGCGCCGGGCACGAGGTGACGGTGCTCGAACGCGACGATCGGCCGGGCGGACTGCTCATGTACGGCATACCGAACATGAAGCTCGACAAGCAGGAAGTGGTCATGAGGCGCATCGAGCTCATGGAGAAGGAGGGCGTCAAGTTCATCTGCAACGCGCACGTTGGCGTCAACGTCGAGCCGATGCTGCTGCTCAGTGATTTCGACGCGACGATCATCTGCGCCGGGGCTACCCAGGCGCGGGACCTGACGGTGGCCGGCCGCGACCTGCAGGGCGTGCACTTCGCGATGGAGTACCTCAGCGCGAGCACCAAGGCGCTGCTCGATGGCGGTCCGGATCGGTGCCCGATCCATGCCCGCGACCGCCACGTCATCGTGATCGGCGGTGGTGACACCGGGACCGACTGCGTCGCCACCGCGATGCGGCAGGGCTGCAGGAGTCTCACGCAGATCGAGATCCTGCCGCGACCGCCGATGGAGCGTGCGGACGACAATCCGTGGCCGGAATGGCCGAAGGTCTACAAGCTCGACTACGGCCAGGAGGAAGCCGCCGGGAAATTCGGCGAGGATCCGCGCGTATACGTGACCACCGTCAAGAGCCTCAACGGCGATGCCAGCGGGCGCGTCCGGTCGCTGACCACCGTGCAGATCTCCTGGCAGCGGGACGCGGGCGGGCGCCTGGTGCCGGCGGAAGTTGCGGGGACCGAGCGGGAGATCCCGGCCGACCTGGTGCTGCTGGCCATGGGCTTCACCGGCCCGGAGCAGCCGCTGCTGGCGGACCTCGGCATCCAGACCGACGCCCGCTCCAACGTGCTGGCCGAGCATGGAAGCTTCGCCACCAACGTCCGCGGGGTATTCACCGCGGGCGATTGCCGGCGCGGGCAAAGCCTGGTCGTGTGGGCCATCAACGAGGGACGGGGCGCGGCGCGCGAGTGCGACCGATACCTGATGGGAAGCACCGACCTGCCGTAGCGGACCTGCCGTAGCGGACCGGCCGTAGCGGACCGGCCGTAGCGGACCGGCCGTAGCGGACACTTCATCGCGGGCCCGCAGCCCGCAGCATCCGCGACTCCGTTCGCGGAATTCACACGAGCGACCCGTCAGACGCCGGGAGGGGCTGCAAGACTATTGCGTCCCCCATCGATGTGCACTATGGTGCGCGCGCCGTCACCGGCTCAGGCCCGTTCGACTCATCGGAGGTGTGACAAGACCGCAATGAAGAAAAGCACGGCGTCCGCAGCTTGCGAATCTGGGCATGGTCTTCACCGCGTAAACGAGTATCTCGAGAAGAATTTTCCCGATTTCTTCGCCGAGGCGCGCTTCCAGGTCGGGAACGACGATTACTTCCTGTACAGCCGTTTCGGCCAGTACCTCGCCCGGACGATCGAGTCCAACCGGGCGCCCCGCGGCAAGATCTACCGCGGTTTCACGGTCCTCAACAAGATGGCACGCGTGTCGGCCAGCGACCCGGCGGTACGCCGGATGCTCGTGACCGGCCCCCTCGAGCACATCGTCGATGCACCGAAGGCCCGGGCCCTCGCCCGTAAACGCCTGTCCTCCGTCGCACAGGGTTACCTCGAGAGCCTGTGCGAGTAGGCCCTCCGGCCTGAGTGAGTGCGTGCCGCGTCGCAGGAGGTGCTGCAGTTCTGGTTCGGGTCGCGGCCCTATACCCGCGATTCGGTACTGCGGCACGCACGCCTCTGGTTCCCCGAAGTCGCGGCTCCCGAGCTGCTGCCGCAGGCAGCCGAGCTGATCCGTGAGCGCTTCGGCGCGACGATGCGGGCCGCCCAGGACGGGGCATTGGCTGCCTGGGAATCGAGCCCGCGCCGCCGGCTGGCGCTGATCCTGCTGCTCGACCAGTTTCCGCGCCACGTGCACCGCGGGGGCGCTGCGGCATACGCCCACGACCACGCAGCCCTCGCGCTGGCCCTCTCGGGCATGCAGTTCGGTGCCGACGCGGCACTGCATCCGATCGAGCGGCTGTTCTTCTACACCCCGCTGATGCATGCCGAGGCGATCGAGGTGCAGGAAGAATCGGCGGCCGCATTCCGCAGGCTGCGCACCGAGACTCCGGTGGAGCTGGCGGATGTGCTCGAGCGCGGCTTCGAGCAGGCGCTGCTGCACCACGAGCTCGTGCGGCGGTTCGGGCGCTTTCCGGATCGGAACGCGCTACTCGGTCGCCCGAGCACCGGGCAGGAGCTGGCCTGGCTCGCTGGTGAGGGCGCGCATCTCGCGCGGTAGCCTCGCGTCGATCCGTCGCCGCGGGCCGGCCCTTCAGGCGAAGTCTGGCGCCGACAGCGCTCGCTCGGTCAGCGTGCCGAAGCGCGCCGCCTGGCGTCGCAGCAGCCTCGAGTCGCCGATCAGCACGATGGCCAGGTCCGCGCTGTCCGGAAACGCCTGCGCGACCACCGCCCGAGCCTGCTGCGCATCGACGCGCAGCAGCGCGGGGCCGTAGTCATCGATGTGGCTGTCCGGCAGCCCGTGGAGTGCGAGCTCGCCGAGCGCTGCGGCCCAGTCCGCGGCGGTCTCGAATCCGAGCGGATATTGCCCGACCAGGTAGTTGCGGGCGCTGTCGAGCGCTTCGGCGGACAGGCCCCGCTGCTTGAGCGCGTCCAGCGTTCCGAGGCTGATGCCGATCGCCCGCCCGGTGCGGGCGCCGTCGGCAAAGGAGCTGATCGCAAAGCCGCCGGCGACCGTGCCGCGGCGGAATTCGGAATGTGCCGAATACGTGAGGCCGGTGCGCGTGCGCAACGCCTGCATCAGCATGGAACCGAAGCTGCCGCCGAAGGCGGTATTCACCGTCTCCAGCGCGGCGCGCGGCTCGAAATCGCGGGCCACGCCGAGATTCGCGAGCCAGAAGTAACCCTGCGCACAGTCCGGCGCATCGACCAGCAGTACGCGGCGGCCGGTGACCGGCGCGGGTTCCGGAACCGGTGGCAGCGGTGCGTCGGCCCGCCGCCAGTCGCCGAATGCCGCTTCGACCTGGCCGCGCAGCCGGTCGGGTTCGAAATCACCCGCGAACACGAGGGTCAGGCGGTCGGCTCCGAAGTGCTGCGCATAGTAGGCGCGGACGTCCTGTACGCCGATCCGGGCCAGGCTGGCCTCGCTGCCGCCGACCGGTGCGCCGTAAGGATGCTCCGGGTACAGCAGTGCGCGGCCGTAGTGGCCGATCATGCTCTGGGGATCCGAGTCCTTTGCCGCCTTGATGAATTCGATGCGACGCGTCTGCAGCGTCGCGAATTCTGCCGCGCCGAGATGGGGTCGCTGCAGGGCGTCGGCCAGCAGCTCGAGCATCAGCCCGGTATCGCCCGCCAGGAACTGGCCGTGCAGCAGCACCGCCTCGGCTCCAGCGTCCGCATCCAGGCTGCCGCCGGAGCCCTCCAGCGTATCGGCAAACGCGTAGGCATCGCGCGCACCCGCCCCGTGTCGCAGCAGCTCCGCGGTCAGCGACGCGACGCCGGCGCGTCCGCCCGGATCCAGACGCGCACCGCCGCGCACCAGCACTTCGAACGCGACCAGCGGCACCTCCTCGCGCGGCAGCAATACCAGCTGCACGCCATTCGGGAGTACCTCGCGACGGTGGGGAGGAATCCTGACGCCGACGGTCATCGCATTCAGGCGGCGGCGCGCAGGATGCCGACCGTGCGCCGGTCGGGATCGAAGACGGCACGCGCGACCGCGAGCACCTCCTCGCGCGTGACCGCCTCGTATCGCGCCGGTGCGCCGAACAGCCGCGCGTGGTCCGCGTGCAGCACCGTGTATTCCCCCAGCAGCCGCGCCTTGCCGTCGATGGTCGAGGCGGTGCGCCAGAATTCCGCGGCGAGGATGTTCTTGCCGCGCCGGAGCTCGCCCTCGCTGATGCCGTGCGCCAGCAGGCGTGCCAGCTCGACATCCAGCGCGTCCTGCAATGCCTCCGGACTGCCGCCTTCCGGCAGCGTGGCCTGGATCGAGAACAGGTGCGGGTCGAAGCCCTCCGCCCATCCGCCCTGCACCGCCACCGCGCGCTGCTGCTGCTCGACCAGCGCACGATGCAGGCGGGAGGCATCCCCGCCGAGCAGGATGGTCTGCAGGATATTGAGCGCGGGCTCGCGGGGATCCCCCGCCGCGATCGCGTGCCAGGCGCAGTGCAGGATCGGATTCTGCGCCGGGCGCTCGAGCACGAGGCGCCGCTCCCCGCGCTGCGCCGGTTCCCGCGAGCGCACGGGCGGCGGCGGGGCGCGGCGCGCGACGGGGCCGAAGTGCCGATCCACCAGCGCCAGCGCGGCTTCGGGATCGAGGTCGCCAGCCAGTACCAGCGTGCAGTTGTTCGGCGCGTAGTAGGTAGCGTAGAAATGCTGCAGGTCCGCCATCGTCCAGGAGCGGATGTCGGCCGGCCATCCGATCGTCGGAATCCGGTAGGGATGGACCTGGAACGCCGTGGCCTGCACCTGCTCCTCGAGCAGCGCAGCGCCGCTGTCCTCGACGCGCAGCCGCCGCTCGGACCAGACGATTTCGCGCTCGGTCTCGACGACCTCGGGACGCAACGCGAGATTGACGAGCCGGTCACTCTCGAGCTCGAGCGCCAGGTCGAGCGCCGAGCTCGGTAGCCAGTCCTGGTAGACGGTCACATCCTGGGAGGTAAAGGCGTTGTTGCTGCCGCCGCGCGCTTCGAGCAGCCGGTCGAACTCGCCCTGCGCATGGCGCGTGGTGCCGTTGAACATCATGTGCTCGAAGAAATGCGCGAGTCCGCTGGTGCCTGCGTCCTCATTGCGGCTGCCGACACGCACCCAATGGTGGAGTGCGACGTTCGGGATGTTGTGATCCGACCAGATCCGCACTTCCAGTCCGTTTGCCAGCGTGTGCGCGAGCACGTGGGCGGCTGCATCGGCAAACCGGCGGCGCGGCGCGGCCTGGCGCGGCTGCTCGCTGGCACCCGCCACCGCGATACCGCCGAGATCCCCGGATGCGCGTATATCCCTGAAGCCCATGCCGCCACTATGGCGCTAACGGGTTCGAGTTCAACCGGCACTACTGGTGGGCGGGCAAAGAAAAGCGCCGCAGCCAGTGGTGGCTGCGGCGCAAAAGTAGCGGACACCGGGGAAAGTGATCCGCAAAGGTTAGGGGAAAACCTTACGAGTTAGAGAAAGCAATAGGCGTGCCAGATTATTTTAATCTATAAAATCAATGGTTTATAATTTTCAGCGGCCATGAGGAGGGCCTGGGACTGACAGGAATTGTCAGTCCCAGGCCGTCGGGCGCCGAAAGCTGACGCGCTGGTCAGGCGGTGATCGGCACGCAGGCCTGGGAATGCTTGTGCAAGGTCGCACACAGATCCCGCGCGCCGGCGGCCGACGGGACGCTGACCTGCAGCCGCACCAGGTGATTGGTCTTGGCCCGGGCAGCCACGTAGCGCGGTTGCATCGCCTTGAGCTGGGTCGGGAATCGGGCCTGCAGTACCTTCCAGTGCGACTCCGCGCGGGCCTGGCTGCTGAACGCCCCGAGCTGCACCAGGTGCGCGGCACTGGCGGCGCCGACATGCCCTTTCCTGGTCTTCTTTCCGGCCGCACTCGCAACCCTTGCAGCGTGTGAGCCGCGGGCCGCCGGCTTCGACGGCGCAGGCGCCACCGCAGCGGGCGCGGCGGTTGCCGGATGCGCTGTCGCCGCAGCCGCAGCCGTAGCCGTAGCCGGACCCGGGGTCGGGGTCGGGGTCGGGGTCGGGGTCGGAGCGGCTCCCGGCACCAGCGGTGCCGGTGCGGCGGCGCTGGTCGCACCGCCGCTCCCACCCTGTGCAAAATTCTCGATGCGGATGCGCGCTTCCTGCGCCCACTTGCCGTCCGCATGCTGCGCGAGGAACTGCTCGTAGGCGGCGCGATTGTCCGCGCTCGAAGCGGTCTGCCAGTCCCGATCCTCCTGCAACTGCTTCAGGTGGGTCCTGGCCTGCTCGGCATTCGCGCCGGTCGGATGCTGCTGCAGGTATTGCTGGTAGGCCTCGCTGGTATCGGCGGCAGCGGCGGACTTCCAGTCCGAACTCTCGCTGCTGCACCCGGCCAGCGCGAGTCCGAGCGCGAGCGCGCTCATCCATCCGATCGCGTTCATCCTCATCGCAGGGTTTCTCCGGTGGCGCCCAGTAGCTGCATTGTAGCAGTCCAACGACAGCTGGCCGGAGGGCGTCGCCGGGTGCAGACTGCTTGCCACGGAGGAACCATGCCGATGCTGGATACCGCATGAACGACGCACCGCGCCGCCGCCTGCTCGACCGCCTGGGCGGCACGCCCTCGCTGCTCGCCGAGGGCTGCGTCATCCTGGGTGACGTGGAAACTCCCGGCGCACTGATGTGCGGAGCCTCGGTCCGCGGCTTCGGCCGCATCGGCGGCGAACTCTCGCTCGCGCCGGCTGCGCGCTGGGAAGGGGACATCGTCGCATACCGGGCCGCCATAGCCGGGCACATCGATGGCAGCATCACGGTCAGCGACCGGCTCGAGATCGCGGCCAGTGCGGTGATCCGCGGCCGCGTCGCGGCGCGCTCCATCGCCATGGCGCGCGGCGCGACGATCGATGGCGAGATCACGGTCACCGGCGATGAGCCGCTGGTGGAGTTCGAGGAGAAACGCCACGGCGGCTGAGGCTGGCTATAATCGGGCGGCGCCAGTGCACGGATGCCCGCTTGAACAATGCACGACTGATCCATCTCGTCGCCCATCGCGGTAACGCTCGCGAATTCCCCGAAAACACGATACCCGCCTTCGCCTCCGCGCTGGGGCTGGGCCTGCGGTTCCTCGAACTCGACGTGCACCTGTCCGCGGATGGCATTCCGGTGGTGATTCACGACCACCGGCTCGAACGCACGACGGGCGAGCGCGGCACCGTGTTCGAGCATCCCGCGAGCCGCCTCGTACAGATCGACGCGAGCGAGCCGCAGCGCTTCGGCGACCGGTTCCGCGGCACGCGCATCCCACTGCTCACCGACGTGCTGCGCCTGCTCGAAGGCCGGCCCGAGGTCACGCTGTTCGTCGAGATCAAGCGCGCGAGCCTGGTGCATTTCGGTCATGACCAGGTCGTCGCGCGCGTGCTCGAGACGTTGCGGCCAGTGCGCACCCAGTGCGTCGTGATCTCCTTCGACCTGGCCACCGTGTTCCGTGCCCGCCAGCTCGGGGGCCTGCCGATCGGCTGGGTGCTCGGCAGCTACGATGCGCACAGCCGGCTCAAGTTCGAGGCCCTGCAGCCCGAATTCCTGTTCTGCGATCACCAGAAGCTTCCCACCAGCGGCACGCTGTGGCGCGGTCCCTGGCGCTGGGTCATCTACGAGGTCGAGGCCCTGCCGCTGGCGCTGACGCTGGCGGGGCGCGGCGCGGACTACATCGAGACCATGGCGGTATTCGAGCTCAGCGAGGCGCTGCGCTCGCAGCAGGGCGCGGGCACGGCGCCCTGAGCGCTGCGACGGCACGCCCTCAGGTGTGCCGTTCGAACTGCTCGACGATCAGGCGATCGGCGAAGCTCGGCCCGCGCAGGTCATCGATGAAGCCGCAGTGTCCGCCGCGGCCCACGCGCAGGATCGAGAGCCCCGCGGGGCGGGCAAGGCGCACGAGATCGGCCGCCGGGATGATCGGATCATCATCGGCGAGCAGCAGCGTTGCGGGCACGCGCAGCTCCCGGAGGACCGAGCCCGTCAGCGCATAGCCTTCCAGGTAGGCCTCGAGGCTCGGGAAGTCGGTGCTGGTCCGCACCAGCGCCGCCGTCATCGCCCGCAGGTCCGCGAGCCGCAGCACCGGCTCGAAGTCATGCAGCTGCGGCCAGGCGCGCTGCTTGCGGCGCAGCGACGCGGACCATTGCATCACGAAGAAACGCCGGTACAGCGGCCAGGCGCGCTCCATGGCCACCAGCGTCGCGGCCGGATCGAGCACCGGCGAGACCGCCACGGCGCAGGCGATGCCCGTCGGCGCATCCGGATGTGCGGCGGCACGCAGCACGAAGTTGCCGCCCAGGGAATACCCGGCGAGACAGAGCGGTGCCGCCGCAAATCGTGCCCGCAGCGCGCGTAGCGCGCCGACCACCTCGGGCAGGCGGCAGGAATGGAAGATCTCGCGGTTCAGGTGATGGGTCGAGCCGTGATCGCGCAGGTTCAGGCGCACCACGCCGTAACCCCGCGCGAGCAGCAGGGCGCCGACCGACAGCACCTGGCTCGATTCGGCACTGCCTTCCCAGCCGTGCAGCAGCACCGCGAGGCGGGGCGCAGCCGGTGCCGTACCCGCCGGCGGCACGGCGGTGTACAGGCCCTGCAGCCGCACGCCCGCGCCGCAATCGAGCAGCAGCTCCTGCGCGCGCTGCCGCAGCGCGCGCGCCCGTCGCCGCGCCCAGCCGCGCCGTGGCGGCAGGCTGTCGAGAGTCGACTGCAGGTGTGCGTTGCGCAGCCAGGCGGGCGGCTCGAAGGCGCCAGCAGGCGCCGGCGCGCTCAGTGCTCGGCCTGCCAGTGCACTTCCACCCGGTTGTTGGCGGCGGCGGCGCGGTTCCATTCGCCGGCCGTGAGGCCATCGCTCACGGGGGGATAGGGCGTGAGCACCTCGTCCGGACCGCCGGCGTTGATCTGGATGTCGAGCCGGCCGGCAGCGCTGGCGCGCGCGGTCGCGATCATGTTCGCGAATGCCACGGACTGTCGCTGGCTCGGCGAACCGTTGTCCTCGCGCGAGGTGCCGACCTGGTCGCATCGGGAGTACGCGGTGGTCTCGGCCGCGGGCGCCGGCACACCGGCTGCGCCGGCGGTCAGGCAGAAGCGGCCGGGCACCGTGCGGATCTGGACCACGCCGCGAAAGCCCTGCGCCGCGAGTCGCGCCAGTAGCGCCTGGATGTGCTCGAGCCTGGCGCCGGAGAGCGGCGTTTCTCCGAAGGGCACCGGATCGATCATCGAGGTGCCCTGGGCGCCGGCCCCGGTCTGCGACTCGGGGTCGCTGGCCGGGGCGGCCGCGCTGGCGGCGGCCGCCGCGTCGGCCGCCTGCAGCGTCTGCAGGCTCTGCTGCGTGTCGGCCAGCTGCGCTCGCGCCTGTACCAGCTGCGCGTGCAGCTGCTGCGCGCCACGGCGCTCGTTGATCCACTGCAGGCCGAGTGCGGCCGCGAGCACCAGGCCGGCAGCACCGACCCAGAGGCCGGCATGCAGCGCCCGGCGCGGCAGCGGCACGGGCACGGCCGGCGGTGAGGGGGAGACCTGCTCCTGCAGGATGAGCCGCACGTCACTGACGATGCGATCGGCGTGGCTCTCGAGGTTGTCGATCACCAGCCGGCGCAGCTCCTGCACCTGGTGCGAGAACATGCCCTCGATGATCGCGCGCAGCTCCGGCGGCAGCGCCGGCAGCGCCGGCCGCTGCGGCGAGCGGCGCTCGTTCAGCGTCACGTCCGGCGGCGGACTGCTGTCGGTGGGCATCGACTCGCCATGGTGCGCGGCGAATTCGGATTCCGGCCGCAGGTCGTCGATCAGCCGCAGCTGCTCGAGCGCCTTGGCGACATCGGTATGGCGTATCTGCTTGGGCAGAACGCCGATGGCGCCGAGCGCGCGTGCCTGGCTGAGGTACAGCTCGCCCTCCTGCGAGGTGTACATCATGATCGGGATCGTGGCCGTGCGCGGGTTGTTCTTGATCGCCTGCACCGCCTGGAAACCGTCCATGCCGGGCATCAGGTGATCCATGAAGATCACGTCCGGCCGCTGATGCGTGAGGTATTCGATCGCCTGCTCGGCGGACTCCACGCCATCCACGGCAATTTCGTAGCGCTCGAGCACGCGGCTCAGGAAAGCGCGCGCCGATCTGGAATCGTCGACCACCAGCGCACGTCGTGCCGTCATACCGGATCCGCTCTTGTCTCAAGGGGGCGTGAGCTGCCGATATTAGCGCAAGGCCGCAACCATGGCGGCATGCTCGCGCAACCATGGCGTCATGCTCGCGCAACCGTGGCGTCAGGCTCGCAAGGCCTGCCGGCAGGTTCGTGCGGCCCGGCGGCCGCAGGGTGCTTTCCGGGCGCCGCCGCTAGCCCGGGGCAGCCAGCGCTTCGGCGGCGGTGCCGTGATCGAGCAGTTCGCCGTAGAGCTGCGCCAGCCGGCGCGCCATCAGTGCTGAACTCCAGCCCTGGGCGTATGAGCGCGCCTGGGAGGACAGACGCGCGGCGCGCGCCGGATCGTCCAGGATGTCGAGCACCGCCTGGGCGAAGCCGTCCGGCCGGTCGGGCGCGACCCGTGCGCCGCATCCCGGCTGCAGGATCGAGGCGGTGCCGAGGTGCGAGGTCGATACCACCGGTCTGCCCTGTGCGAGCGCCTCGAGCAGCACCAGCCCCTGGGTCTCGGTACGCGAGGCGAACACGAACACGTCGGCCGCCGCGTAGCAGTCCGCCAGCGTGTGCTCGCGGTCCAGGTAGCCGATGAACAGTACGTCCTGCGCGATCCCGAGGCGCAGCACCAGGGCGCGCAGGTGCTCCCGGGCAGGTCCTTCCCCGGCGATCGCCAGCAGTGCACGCGGACAGGAGCTGCGCAGTGCGACGAAGCTGTGGATCAGGAAGTCGATGTTCTTCTCGTGCGCGACGCGCCCGACGTACAGCAGCAGCTGCCGGTCGTTCGCTATCCCGAAGCGCTCGCGAAAGCGTCGGCCGTCGCCCGGCACGTAGCGCTCCGCCGGCAGGCCGGTCGGGATCACCTCGATGCGGGTCGTGACTCCATAGGACTGCAGCAGTGCGCGCATCGGTTCGGAGGGTGCGACGATGGCGGCCACCTGTGCACACTGCGAGCGCGTGAAGCGCCGGGCCAGCGCACCACCGATGGAGCGTGGCAGCAGCGGCACGTAATGGTGCAGGTACTCCTCGAACAGCGTGTGGTAGGTCGCGACCACCGGGATCCGCGCACGGCGCGCGAAACTCACGCCCCCGTAGTGCGCCAGGAACGGCGTGTGCACGTGCACCAGGTCGAAATGCCCGGTGGCGAGCTGGCCGAGCGTGTCCCGCAGCGGGGCGCGCCTCATGCGACGGTCTTCAGGATCGCCGGGCACGCGCCCGGCGGCGACGCGCCAGACGCCGGTTTCCGTGTCCGGCGGGGTGCCGTCGCCGTAGGCGGGTGCGACCAGCACCGTCTCGACGCCGCAGGCACCGAGATCGCCGCGGAACGTGCGTATGGAGGTGGAGACGCCGTTGACGCGCGGAAAGTAGACGTCCGATATGAACAGCACCCGCATGGGCGTGGCGCGCCGCTGCCTCGTGCTAGATGAAATTCAGCGCGAGCGTCGCGAGCCCCGCACCGAGCGCACCGCCGGCCAGCACATCGCTCGGATAGTGCAGCCCGAGCACCACGCGCGAAGCCGCGATCAGCGTCGCCAGCGGGACCAGCACCCAGCCCAGTTCCGGAAAGCAGGCGACGGCCTGCCAGGTGAAGGCGACGGCGTGCAGCGTGTGGCCGGAGGGGAAGCTGTACCGGTCGAGCGGCGGCATCGCGAGCGTGATGCCCGGATGGCGGATGAAGGGTCGTTCGCGCACCAGCCGGTGCTTGAGCCATTTGTAGATCAGCACGCCGAGCAGTCCGGTCACCGCCATCACCAGCGTGGGCCGGAACGCGGCGCGGCCATACAGCAGCGGCAGCAGTCCGATCAGCGCGTACCAGACCAGGCCATCCCCGAGCCGGCTCGCCACCTGCATCGCGACGCGCAGCGACCGGTGGCCGGCGCCGCGATTGAGGCCGCGGCACAGACGGTATTCCGCGATGTCGAACCTGGCTACGATGTGCTGGGTACGCGTCATGGCTGGCACCCTAGGACATCGGTGGCGATGAATTCGTGACCGTCGTGTGAAGCTCCCGTGACAATGAGACGCCGTGCCCGTTCAGGGCACGGGCACGATCATAACGCGGCTCAGTCGCGCACACCCACGCCGCGATCGAGCAGCGACACCGCGAACGCGAACAACGACCACGGCGAGCACGGTCATCAGCACGAACGCACCGGTCACGTGCACGTCGGAGGCGCCGAGGAATCCATAGCGGAACGCATTGACCATGTGCAGGATCGGATTGACGAACGACACCTTCTGGGCCCACGGCGGGCAGCATGGTCACCGAATAGAACACCCCGCCGAAGTACGTCAGCGGCGTGAGTACGAACGTCGGAATCCAGTTCATCTGGTCGAAGTTGCGCGCGTAGATCGCGTTGATGAATCCGGCCAGCGAGAACACCGAGGAGGTCAGCAGCGCGGCGGCGAGGATCGCCGCCAGGTGGTGCACCTCGAGGCGGGCGAACACCAGTGACACCACCGTCACGACCAGGCCGACCAGCAGCCCGCGCACCAGGCCGCCGGTCACGTAGCCGGCGACGATGATCCAGCCGGGCAGCGGCGAGACCAGCAGCTCCTCGATGTGCTTGCCGAACTTGGCGCCGAAGAACGAGGACACGACGTTGCCGTAGGAGTTGGTGATGATCGCCATCATGATCAGGCCCGGCGCGATGTACTGCTTGTAGTCGAAGCCGGCTATCGGCCCGACGCGACGGCCGATCAGGTTGCCGAAGATCACGAAGTACAGGATCGCGGTGACCGCCGAGGGCACCAGCGTCTGGCCCCAGATGCGCACGATCCGGCCGTACTCGCGGATCACGATGGTCCTGAAGCCGATCCAGCGGATCCGCGCCATCGAGGGCGGAGCGGCCGCCGGCCGGCGCTGCCGTCGCGGCCTCCATGCCGCTACCCCGACGCTCCGCCAGCCGCGCGATTCTCCACCAGCCGCATGAAGATCTCCTCCAGCCGGTTGACCTTGTTGCGCATGCTCAGGATCTCGACGCCCCGCTGCGACAGCAGCGCGAACAGCTCGTTCAGGTTCTGGTCCTTCGAGACCTCGACTTCGAGCGTATGCTCGTCGATCCGGCGCAGCGCGAACCCCGGCGTCTGCCGGCGCGGCGGTCGAGCGACGCCGCGGGTATTGAGCACGAAGGTCTCGGTATGCAGCCGCAGCAGCAGGTTGCCCATCCGGTCGCGCTCGATGATGCGGCCCTGGTCGATGATCGCGATGTTGCGGCACAGCGTCTCGGCTTCCTCGAGATAGTGCGTAGTCAGGATGATCGTGGTCCCGCTGGCGTTGATGTCCCGCAGGAAGTCCCACATGGTGCGGCGGATCTCGATGTCGACTCCCGCGGTCGGCTCGTCGAGGATCAGCAGCCGGGGCTCGTGCATCAGCGCACGCGCGATCATGAGTCGCCGCTTCATGCCGCCGGACAGGCCGCGCGCCGCACTGTGGCGCTTGTCCCAGAGCTGCAGCTGCTTCAGGTAGCGCTCGGCGCGCACGCGCGCGATCGCGCGCGGGATCCCGTAGAAGCCGGCCTGGTTGACCACGATCGTCAGCGGGGACTCGAACTGGTTGAAGTTCAGCTCCTGGGGCACGATGCCGATGCAGGACTTGGCGCGCCCGAGTTCCCGGTCGATGTCGTATCCGAACACGCTGGCCGTGCCGCCGGTCTTGTTGACGAGCGAGGTGATGATCGCGATCAATGTGGTCTTGCCGGCGCCGTTCGGACCGAGCAGCGCGAAGAAATCTCCCTGCTCGACGTCGAGATCGACGCCGCGCAGGGCCTGCACGCCGTTACGGTAGGTCTTGGTCAGCTCGCGGGTCGAGAGCGCAAGCATGGCTTGCCGGCTCCATAGGGCCCATGGAAGTCGCGCACGGTAGCACAGCCACACCCGAGGTCGCGCGCCGGAAGCCGGGTGTCGGGCATCGGGTGCCACGCACCCCGGCGCCGGCGTGTCTTTCCCTCAGCTCGCCGCCAGCAGCTGCAGGCCGCGCAGCTGCGCCAGGCGCAACTGCGAGACCGGGCCGCCACGGGCCGCCTGTACCAGCTGCCGCCAGACCTGCGGCCGAGCCTCCCAGCGCGGCGTGACCCACGCCGGGCACTGCTCGGCGAGTTCCTCGAGGTCCTCCAGCCGGCTCGCGGCGACGCGCGCTGCGCACGGCATGGCCATGCCGAACAGGATGCGCGCACTGAACGGGTTGGCGCGCGCCAGGTGCCATGCGAAGACCAGCGTGCGGCGCACCAGGCCAACGCCCTGCCGTGAGCCGAAATAGCCCTCGGCGGGGTCGGTGTCACGCACCGCGGCGGGCGTTCGCCCGGAACACGCCCAGCGCTCGGGTACGCCGAAGCCGGCGTCGAGCAGCACGTACGGACAGCGCGCGAGGCGCATGCGCGCCTCCGGATCGAGGTCACCACACAGCTGCGTGAGCACGGTGCGGCGTGGCGACGCGGGCGAGCACAACAGCTCGAGCAGCGACTGATTGATGGCCGTCACGGGTGCCAGCAGGCTGCTGTCCCAGCAGGCCGTCGCACCGAGCAGCACCGCCGGCACCACCGACGCGAATGCATTCTCTTCCATGAATTTCCTCCAGCAGCGGGTCCGATATGCTGCCCGATTCCCGCCTGGACTCGCGCCGCATTTCTGCGATATTCTCACCAAATATGTTACAAGTAACATCCGGCCGAAGGGAGCTGCCGCCATGCGCATCCACGATGACCGCTACAGCCGCGACCAGCGCCGCCTCGACGTGGCGCTGCGCTTCATCCGCCACGAGGCGCGCACCCGCACGATCCGGACCTGGACCGGACTGTCCGACGACCGGATACGGAAGCTCTACCGCTCCTACCCGGGCGCGGCGCCGGGTGCCACGCCGAGGCGGCATCGCGGCAAGTCACCGCAGCAGGCCGCACGGTTCACGCGCACCGCACGTGCGCGCCAGGAGGCCGCGCTGCTCGCGAGCCTGTACCGGCTCGCCGGCGCCCTGCCGGCACAGCCGGCGGGCCAGGCCGCCGGGTCGCTGCCCGGACTGCAGCGCGGCGAGCTGCTGTGCCACACCTATGACGCGTTCCGGGCGCTGCTGCCGCAGGCCGGACTGAGCTTCGAACACGCGGTGTACCTGCTGACGGCACTGGCGCGCGGCGACGAGCTCACGCTCGGCGCCTGCCGCGACTGCGGGGCCGTGGTCGTGACCGAGCACGTCGCGCTGCATGCGCCGCGCTGCGCGGTGTGCGGCGGCGCCTAGCTGCGGGCGGGTGAACCGCGGTCCGTTCCGGCGGCGGAGTTGCTGCCGCGGCGGAGCCTCTGCAACACTGCGGCGTCATGAGCACCCTGCCCGCCGCCAGCACGTTGCCGACCGACCCGTTTCTCGAGCGGCGCGGCGCGATGCGGGTGGCCGGGGACTGGGCGCACGCGGCATTGCTCGATCCCGCGACCCGGTTCCTGCTGGCGCGCGGCACCACGCACCTGATGCAGCTCGAACCCGCCGCCACCATTGCGTTCGTGGATGCGCAGCATGCGGGGCTGGCCAACCTCGATGAATCGCGGTTGATCCTGCTCGGATGGTTTCGCGGCAACCGCTGCGTGCTGGTGGAACTGCCGGCCGACGGCGAGGACGCACCGCCAGCCGGAACGCGCTACGAGGAGCTGCGGCCCCTGCTGCCGCTGCTGCACGAGGACGAGGCGCGCCTGCTGGCCTACGCGCGCGCGCTGCTGGTATGGCGGGCGCGGCACCGGTACTGCGGCGTCTGCGGAGCGGCGACGACGCCCCGCAGCGCCGGCCACGTGCTGGTCTGTTCGCGCGAGAGTTGTGGCGCATCGTTCTTTCCCCGCATCGACCCGGCCGTCATCGTGCTGGTGACCGACGGCCCGCTGGCGCTGCTCGGCCGACAGGCCAGCTGGCCGCCCGGCCGCTATTCCGCGCTGGCGGGTTTCGTCGAACCCGGGGAGAGCCTGGAGGAGGCGGTGGCACGCGAGGTCGAGGAGGAAACGGGGGTGCGCGTGGTCAGTGCGCGCTATTTCGCGTCCCAACCCTGGCCGTTCCCGGCGTCGCTGATGCTGGGGTTTCACGCCACGGGGTCGTGCGGCGCGCTGCGACTGGATGACGAGCTCGAAGACGCTCGCTGGTTCCGGTCGGATGAACTGCGAGCCGCCCCCGACGGGCTGCTGCCGCCGCCGCATACCATTGCGCGGCGGCTGATCGAGGAGTGGCTGCGACGCGAGGACGGCGCGCCCGCTTGACGCGCTCACGCACGTTCGGGCGCGGCGGGAACGGAAGCGTCAGGGCGCGACTCTAGAGCGGGACCATGGATGCATTCGCAAACGGGCGCCGAGCCGCCTGGGTCGGCGCTCTCGCGCTCGCGGTGCTGCTGCTGCCGGTGCGCGCGGCCCGTGCCGACATCAGGATCGAGCTCGACGGGGTCGATGGGGCGCTGCGCCAGAACGTGCTGGCCCTGCTGAGCCTGCAGCGCTACCGCGACCGCGAGCGGATCGAACCGGAGGCGGTCCAGCGGCTGTACAACCGCATCGACGACGAGGTCCGTACCGCGCTCCGCCCTTTCGGGTACTACGAGCCGCGGATCACCTCGACGTTGCAGCCCCCGGATCGGGACCGGCGCTGGCGCGTGCACATCGGCATCGAGCTCGGGGTGCCGGTACTGATCGACACCGTGAGCGTGGTGGTCGCCGGGCCGGGCGCCGAGGACCCGGAATTCGTGCAGCTCCGATCGAGCGCGGAACTGCGCAGCGGCATGCGACTGGATCATGGCGGCTACGAGCAGCTCAAGGGCAGCCTGCAGCGCGCGGCCGCAACCTACGGCTACCTGGACGCCCGGCTGCTGCGCAACGAGATGCGCGTGAACCTCGCGACCCACCGGGCCGACATCTTCCTGGAACTGCAGACCGGGGAACGCTATCGCTTCGGCGCGACGACGATCGAGCAGCATGCGGTGCGCGAGGAGGTAGTACGCCGCTTTCTGCGCTACCGGCAGGGCGATCCGTACAACGCGCTGCTGCTGCTGCGCACCCAGTTCGCGCTCGACGACAGCCTGTACTACTCGACCGTCGAGGTCGAGGCTGGCGAGCGTGATCCGGGCCACCACACGGTCCCGATCACCATCAGCGCCAATAATGCGCGGCGCGGCTATTCGATCGGGGCCGGCTACGGCACCGATACCGGGACCGCGCGGCACGGCCAGCTGGACCGTACCGCGGGTGAACAGCTACGGCCACCGATTCCGCGTCGAGGCGGAGGTGTCGCAGATCCAGCAGACCTTCGACGCACGCTACGACATACCGTTCGGCGATCCGGCGCTCGAGAAGACCTCGCTGGATCTGGTCGGGCAGGAGGCGGAGTATGGCGAAATACGTGACGACCAACAACGATGTCCTTCGTACCGGCCGTGACCCAGATCCTCGGCGGCTGGCAGCGGATCATCTCCGTGACCGCCGCCCATACCGTGACCTCCGATCCGGTCGGCGGCCGGCAGATCGACAATCTGGTCCTCCCCGGCATCGTGTTCGCCTCGGTTCCCGAGGGGTACCTCGGCGAGGCGCTGTTCAGCCGCGGGCTGTACGCGCAGCTGCTGGGATCGGGCACCGCGCTCGGCGCGCGCGCCAATTTCCTGCGTCTGGACGTGCAGGCGCAGCGGGTCGTGGACCTCGCGCCCCGCTGGCACCTGCTGCTGCGCACCGAACTCGGAGCCAGCACCGTCAACAACGTCGAGAACCTGCCGGGACAGTACCGCTTCTTCGCCGGCGGCGACCGCAGCGTTCGCGGCTTTGCGTTCGACGACCTGTCGCCGGCTGCGGGCGACGCCGGGCACGGGCTGTGCCGGTGAAGATCGGCGGGCGGGACCTCGCCACCGGGACGGTCGAGCTGGAGCGCGACCTGCCGCGCAATCTCGGCATCGCGGTTTTCGTCGATGGCGGCAACGCGATCGACCATTTCAACGATCCGCTCGCCTGGTCGGCCGGTATCGGCTTTCGGCTGCGCCTGCCGGTGATCACCGTGGGCATCGACATCGCGCAGGCACTGCGCGCCCCCGGCTTCCCGGGTCTGCCGGGCCCACGGCTGCACCTGAACATCTCGCCACGGCTATGAAACCCCGGTCCAATGCGCGCCGCCGGCTCCAGTTCATCTGGAGCCTGGTGCTGGTGCTGGCCGTGCCGCTGTCGGGTCTGTACTACCTCGCCTATACGGAGGGCGGACTGCAGCTGATCGCGACCGCGCTGAGCGGGCACGTCGGGCCGGTCGACATCCAGCTGCGCGGCCTCAGCGGCACGCTGGCCGGAGGCGTGCACGTCGACCTGCTGGTGATCGACCATCGGCGCGCCCACATCGAGATCGAAGATGCCAGCGGCCGGCTGGCGATCCTGCCGCTGGCCTGGCAGACCATCCGCACACCCGAGGTCCGGGTACGCCGGCTGCTGGTCCATGCGCTCAACGCGCCGGACGACGGCCGCCAGCATTCGCCGCGCTTCCTGCCGCCGCTGATGCGGATCGATGCCGAGCGCGTCGACGTACAGCGCTTCGAGCTGATCGCAACCAACGGTGTCGAACTCGACAGCTCGCAGGTGCAGGCCACCGGGGCCGTCGATCCGGACCGCATCCGGGTCTATTCGAGCTCGCTGGACTATGCCGGCATCGGGCTGCAGGCCAGCGGGGAGGTGCTGGCGACACGGCCACTGGGAATGCGCGGTACCCTGCACGTCTCGGCGCAGCCGCAGTCGTCGCGGCAGCCGCCGTGGACGGTCAGCGCGCGCTTCGATGGCACGCTGCGCGGGATCACGCTGGATGCCGAGTTCACCGAACCGTTCCTGGCCCAGTTCCGCGGAGAACTGCTCGATCTCACGGGCGCCTGGCACTGGCACGGCTACGGCCAGGTGCGGCGCCTCGACGTCGCGGTATGGGGTGCGGGCAGTGCGCTCGGGCTCATCAGCGGCGGCCTCGCGCTGCAGGGCGACCGCCACGGCTTCCAGGCACAGGGCGGACTTACCGCGACCGGTCTGCACGCCGGGGTGATCGCGACCGATTTCGCCGGCGCGGTGAGCGGGCGCACGCTCACCGTGTCCAGCCTGCGGCTGCACCACGCCGGATCGGGAGCCAGCGCCCTGGCCCAGGGCAGCGTCACGCTGGCCCCAGGCGGGCCGAGGCTCGCGCTGTCTGGCACCTGGACCGATTTCCGCTGGCCGCTGGAGCGCGCCGACGCCGCCGTGTACAGCGCGTCCGGCAGTTATGCGCTGGACGGACAGCTGCCCTTCGCGCTGACCGCCCAGGGCGCGCTGCGCATCGCCGACCTGGTCAGCGTCGACGTGCAGCAGCTTCGCGGCCAACTCGCGCACGATGGCCTCGATGCGCGGCAGATGAGCGTCGCGCTGCTCGGCGGTCACGGCCAGCTGCACGGCTGGCTGCCGTACTCGCAGCTGCAGCGCTGGCAGGTGCAGGGCAGCGTCGCCGGCATCGACCTCGCGCAGGGGCATTCGCACTTCGGCGGCCGCATCGGCTTCGGGCTGAACGCGACCGGAGTGGGATTCGGACTCGACAACGAACTGGACGTACAGGCCACCGGCCTGAACGGCCAGGTCCAGGGCCAGCGGGCCGAGGGCCATGCCCATGTCGCACGCCGCAATGGTGCGTGGCTGTTCGACGACGTGCGGGTACAGCTCGGTTCCACGCACGTCGCACTCGATGGGCGGCTCGGGACGCAGCTCGATCTGAATTTCGCGATCGACGCCTCGGACCTCGGGCTGCTGCGTACCGGTGTCTCGGGCCGGGTGAATGCCCACGGCAGCCTGCGCGGCGAATGGCGAGACCCGACCGTCAAGGCGACCCTGCAGGCGCGCGACATCGCCTGGGACAGTATCCGGCTCGACAGCCTCGACGGGCTCATCGACTTCGATCCGCACGGCTCGGGACGCGCGGACTCGACCGTCCAGGTCGCCGGCCTGCGAGCCGCCGGCAGGGTGTTCGAGCGCCTGTCACTGAAGACGGCGGGCACCGCGGCCGACCACAGCGTCGAGCTGGATGCCCGCGCGGAAGGCCTATCCTTCGACGTGCACGGACAGGGACGCTACGGCGCGGGACTGTGGCAAGGACAGTTCGACCAGGCCCGGTTCAGTGACGGCGGCGCGCTGCAGATGAGTCTCGAGGCGCCGTCCGGCATGAGCCTCAGCGCCGCGCGGGTGCAGCTCGACCCGTTCTGCCTGCGTGCGGCGGCGGCGCGCCTGTGTGCCTCCGCCCAGCTCGATGGCGCGCAGCGCCGTCTCGCACTGAGCGCCACGAACCTGCCGTTGCGCACCGTCACGGCCGGCCTGACGGCGGCGACCGACTACGAAGGCACGCTGACGGTGCGGATCGATGCCGCCGCCGGCGGCCCGTCAGCGTGGTACGGCTCGCTCAGCGCCCAGTTGACCGACGCCGCGATCGCCCGGCACGGCAGCAACGGCCGGGTGGAGCGCCTGCAGCTCGGCACCGGCAAGGTCGAGGCCGCGCTGAACCAGAGCGCGCTGACGGCCAGCCTCGCGCTCGATGCGGGCAGCGCGGGTAGCGTCTCCGGGCATCTCGAAGCCCACGGCGGCGGTGACACCCCGTGGCGCGACTGGCCGATGTCGGGCGAGCTGCGGGCCGAGACCACGGCGGTGGGGTTCATCGATTCCTTCGTATCGCAGATCGATCGGGCCAGTGGCCGCCTCGCGGCGCAACTGATGCTGGGAGGGACTGCGGCGGCGCCCGAACTCAGCGGCGACCTGCGGCTCAGCGACGCGCAGCTCGATGCGTACCAGATCAACCTGTCACTGCGCGAACTGAACTTCGATGCGCATCTGCGCGGCAACTCGCTCGCCGTCAAGGGAGATGCCAATGCCGGCTCCGACGGTCACGCGAGCGTCGAGGGCAACCTCAGCTGGCTGCAGGGAGTCCCTACCGGCGAACTGCACCTGCGCGGCACCGACCTGCGCCTGATCAATATTCCCGAGGCGCGCGTCGACGCTTCTCCTGACGTGAGCGTCCACCTGCACGGCACCCGCATCGACGTCGATGGACAGATCACCCTGCCCTACGCGCGCATCGAACCGGCCGATCTCGCCAATGCGGTGCTGCCCTCGAGCGACGAGGTCATCGTCGGGCGGGATGCGGCCACCGGCGAGAATACCTTCAAGGTGTTCAGCGCGATCACGCTGGTACTCGGTGAGCGCGTGACGGTCAACACGCTGGGTCTATCAGGTCGATTGAGCGGCAGCATCTCCGTGATGACCGACGATACCGGAATCAACCGCGGCAGCGGCGAGCTCAAGGTCGAGGAGGGCAAGTACCTGGCCTACGGCCGCAATCTCGACATCGAGCGCGGCCGGCTGCTGTTCAGCAACGGACTGATCGGCGACCCGGGCCTCGACCTGCGGGCCGTCAAGACCTTTCCCGACATCAAGGCCGGAGTGAACGTGCGCGGTACGCTGCGCTCGCCGCGCATGACGTTCTTCTCCTCCCCGGAAGTGTCGCAGTCTCAGATCGTCTCGCTGCTGCTGGCCGGTGGTTCGCTCGAGAGCGTGCAGAACAGCAGTACGGATCCGTCCAACCGCGCATCCGCCGCCCGCTCCGAGGCCCTGATGCAGGGTGGAGCGATCCTTGCGCAGCAGGTGGGCGGTCGCTTCAACATCGAGGCCGGGGTCGAGCAGGACCTGACCAACCAGACCTCGCTGGTGCTCGGGCGCTACCTTTCACCCCGACTCTACGTGAGCTACGGTGTCGGTCTGGTCGAGGCGATCAACACGATCAAGATGCGCTATACGATCGGCGATCACTGGACCATCAAGACCGAGGCCGGCACGCAGCGCAGCGCCGACCTGGTCTTCACGATCGAACGCTAGCGCAGACGCCAGCCGCTCGCCGGATGGCAGGCTGACCGGGCGAGGCTACTTCTTGCGTCGCGCCGCCGCCGGACGCCGCTTCGCGCCGCCGCGCCCGGCTGCCGGACGCGTGCCGACGCGGGATGTCGCCCTGGTTTTCGCCTTGGCCCTGGCCTTGGCCTTGGCCTTCACCTTCGCCTTAGCCTTAGCCTTGACCTGGGTCTTGCCCCTGTCCGCCTTCTTTGCCTTGGGCTTCGGTGCCGCCTTCCGCGCGACCGCCTTCCGTGCCGCGGGCTTCTTCGGCGCCGCCTTCGCTGGTGCTGCCTTGGTGGCGGGTTGCACCGCCGTCGGTTTCGCCGCGGCGGGTTTGGCCGCAGCCGCAGCCGGGGCTGCCGGCGCGGGAGCCTTGGCCGGGGCGGGTCTGGCGGCCGGCTTGGGCGCCGTAGTCGCGGGCGCCGCGCCCGGGGCACTGTGCACCGCGAACAGCGCCCCGCCGACGTCGACCAACTGGGCGATACGCCCACCGCCCGGCACCGGCACCGGACCGTGCACCACCTTGCCACCGGCTCTGGCGACCGTCGCGAGCGTGGCGTCGATATCGGTCACGGTCGCGTAGGGCAGCCACCCCGTGGCCATGCCAGGCTTGCCCGGCTTGTAGATGCCGCCGCGCTGCTGGCCATCCCAACCGAAGATCAGGTACACGTTGTCAGGGCCCATGGTCATCCGGTCCAGGACCTGCCAGCCGAACAGCTCACTGTAGAACTTGAACGCCGCCTCGTAATCGGTAGTGGCGAGTTCCTGCCACGAGAACTGCCCCGGCTTCGCGGGATCGGCCGGCGCGGGCCCGGGCTGGTTGGAATGGTGGATGCCGAACAGGGCGCCCTGCGGATCCGACAGCAGCGCGATGCGCCCTCCGGTCGCCAGGTCGAAAGGCGCCTGCAGCAGCCTGCCACCGAGCCGCACGGCCGCCGTGGCCGTCTCGTCCACGTCCTGCGCGCCGAGGTAAGGCAGCCAGTGTGGCCGCGCATTGGCGGCAAGCTTCTGCAGGCCGCCGACTCCACCACCACCGGCCGTGAACATCGTGTAGTCGGGCATTCCCGGGGTAGCCTGCGTGTGCCAGCCGACGACCTTCGAATAGAAGGCAGCCGCCGCCGCGGTGTCCTGCACGTTCAGTTCCTGCCAGACAAATCGTCCGTGCACGTTCGGCTGTGCCATGGGGATCCCCTTGAAGAAGAAATGGGAAGGAAGCGGTAGCTCGGCGCTCGTCTACGAGTTTCTTGTGGCCGCCACAGAAGATAACCGAAGCGCCCGCGGCCCGGTAGTGTCCACCCGCGGCGGGCCGCGGGAGCATCGGACCGCGTCCGGCAGCGGTGCCGCGGGGCCCCGGGCCGGACCAGGCCCTTGTGTGCCGGTGCATTTTTATGCATACTTATTCAAATTTATGCAGTAACTGAACGATGCTGACCGACCGCCAGCAATTCGACCGCCGCACCGCGATCATGCGCATCCTGCGCGGCGCGGTCGTGCGCCGCCAAAGCGATCTGGCACAGCTGCTCCGGCGCGACGGCTTCGAGGTCACGCAGTCCTCGGTGAGCCGCGACCTGCGGGAACTCGGCGTGCTCAAGGCCAGCGGTCGCTACCTGCTGCCGCCGGACGAGGTCACGCGTGCCAACGGCGACTTCGGTGCGCTCGCACAGTTCGTGCGCGCCGTGCGCCCCGCCGGCTCCTCGATCACCGTGATCCGGACCACGATCGGAGCCGCACCCAGCGTCGCGGTCGCGCTCGACAAGGCCGAGTGGCCCGAGGTCGTCGGTACGATCTCGGGTGATGACACCATCTTCGTCGCGACCCAGGATGCCCGCGCGCAGCAGCGCCTGATCGCACGCCTCGATTCCCTGTTCCGCAGCTGAGAGTGCCGATGCCTACCACGACTACCCCGGGCTCCACGCCCATCGTCCTGGCTTACTCCGGTGGCCTGGACACCTCGTTCCTGGTGCCCTGGATCCGGGAGCATCACCAGCGTCCGGTCATCACCGTCACGGTCGACACCGGCGGCATCGACGCAGCCGGCGCGGCCACGCTGCGCGCCCGGGCGCTCGCCCTCGGTGCGCTCGAGCACCGGCAGATCGACGCGCGCACCGACTACTTCGAGCAGGTGCTGCGCTTCCTGATCATGGGCAACGTGCGCCGCGGCCAGCTCTACCCGCTGTGCGTCGGCGCCGAGCGCGTGATGCAGGCGCAGACCATCGCCCGCGTCGCACGCGAGCTCGGCAGCAACATGGTCGCGCACGGCTGCACGGCCGCGGGCAACGACCAGGTGCGATTCGAGGTCGCGCTGCGCACGCTCGCGCCCGAGCTCGAAGTGCTGGCGCCGGTGCGCGACCGCGCGTTCAAGCGCAGCGAGGAACTCGAATACCTGCAGTCCGCGGCAGCTGCCCGTGCCGCCCTACGGCGCGGCCTATTCGACCAATCGCGGACTGTGGGGCGTCACGATCGGCGGCAAGGAGACGCTGACCTCCGCCGGCAGCATTCCCGAGAGCGCGTGGGTGCTGTCGGCCGACTGCCTTCACCACTCCGCGTGCCCCGGAGCGCCATACGGTGCGCTTCGAGCACGGCCTGCCGGTGGGGCTGGACGGTGCGTCCCTGTCCCCGGTGGCGCTGATCGAGCGGCTCGAGGCGCTGGCGGCCCCGTTCGGCATCGGACGCGGCATCCACCTCGGCGACACGATCATCGGCACCAAGGGACGCGTGGCGTTCGAAGCACCGGCCGCCGAGGTGCTGCTCACCGCGCACCGGGAACTCGAGAAGCTGGTACTCACGCCCCGCCAGCAGCGCATCAAGGAGACCGTGTCGCTGACCTACGGCGACCTGGTGCACGAAGGCCAGCTGCTGGACCCGGTGTGCCGCGACATCGAGGCGCTGCTGCTGTCCTCGCAGGCGCGCGTCAGCGGCGAAGTGCACGTGCTGCTGCGACCGGGCGCGCTGTTCGTCGAGGGAGTGGAATCCCCGTATTCGCTGATGGCGGCGTCCAAGGGGATCTACGGCGAGGCGGCGGGCGAATGGAGCGCGGCCGATGCGCTCGGGTTCTCCAAGATCGTGTCCCTGACCGGCGTGTTCCACCGCCGCGCCGGAGAAGCGGTCGCCGCCGGCGCGCATCCATGAAGACCGTGCTGGTCGACAAGATCGCCTCGGTGACCCAGGCCTGCTCGCTCAGCCACGAGCTGCGGCTGTCGGCCGAGATTCCGGCCGAGGAAGGGGTCGTGATCGTCGCCGAGATCCTGAACAACAAGTCGACCTACAACACGCTGGAGCTCACCAGCGGCCGCATGGCGAAGGTCGGCAAGGGCGACGTCGTCGTCGGCGCGCTGGGCCCGCGCCGCGCCCTGTTCGGCTACTCCGGCCACGTGCCCGAATCCCTGCAGCCGGGCGACGTGATCCAGATGCTGAACATCGGCGGCGTCATGGGCGTGTGCGATTCGGCCACCGCGGACAAGGGCAAGCCGTTCGACTGCCGCGTGCTCGGCGTGGTGCTGCAGTTCCCGTACCTCGGGGAGCGCATCGGCGTTCCGGCGCGCGCGGGATTCCGCCGGCTCGATCTCGACGCGCGGCTCGACGCCCGCGGCGTGCCGGTGGTGGCGCTCGCCGGCACCTGCATGGAAGCGGGCAAGACCGCGGCCGCGGCCGCGATCGTCGCGCGCATGCGCCACCGTGGCCTCGTCGTCGATGCGTTCAAGGCCACCGGCGTATCGCTGCGCCGGGACATCCTGGCCTTCGAGGACGCGGGCGCTCGCCGCACGATGATCTTCACCGACCTCGGCGTGGTCACGACCACCGCACGCACCGGCCCGGCGCTGACGCGCACGATGCTGACCGAGCTCGCCGCCGGCAAGCCCGATGCGATCGTGTTCGAACTCGGCGATGGCCTGCTCGGTACCTATGGGGTCGAGGCGATCCTCGAGGCCGCCGACATCCGCCAGGCGCTGAGCGCGGTGGTGCTCTCGGCCAACGATCCCGTGGCTGCCTGGGGCGGCGTCAAGCTGCTGCGCGAGCGCTTCGGGGTCGAGCCCTGCGTGGTGACGGGGCCGTCCACCGACAACCAGGTCGGCATCGAGATCATCGAGCAGCAGATGCAGACGCAGGCCTGCAACGCGATGAGCGACCCTGCCGGGCTCGGCGACCGCGTCATCGAGGCCATCGGGCGTGCGGCGGCGATGCCCCGCGCCGCGGGCGGTACGGAATGAGCGCACCGATCGGCGCGATCGTGCTGGGAGGAACCGGCTACGTCGCCGGCGAGCTGCTGCGGCTGATCGCCGGGCATCCGCGGTTCGAACTGCGCGGAATCCTCTCCGGCAGCCAGCCGGGCGAGCCGGTCGCGCGCTCGTTCCCGCACCTCGCGGCGGCCTTTCCGGACCAGCGCTTTCAATCGCAGTCCGAGATCGAGCAGCGCGTCGCGGCCGAGGACGGGGTCGCGATCTTCTCGGCCGCGCCGCACGGCGCGGCCGCTGCGCTGATCGACGGCCTGCTCGCGCACGCAGAGCGGGCCGGACGCACGCCACGCGTGGTCGACATCTCGGCGGATTTCCGCTATCGCTCGGCGGCCGACTACGAGGCCGTGTACCAGCATGCACACGGCGCCCCCGGCCGCATCGCCGCTTTCAGCTGCGCGGTGCCCGAGCACCTGAAGGTGCTGACGACCCCGCATGTCGCGCACCCGGGTTGCTTCGCGACCGCGACGCTGCTCGCGGCCGTGCCGCTGCTCGCGCTCGGGCTCAGCAGCGGCGACCTGTTCGTTTCGGCGGTCACCGGCAGCACGGGCTCGGGCCGCAAGCCGGTGGAGGGCACGCATCACCCGCTGCGCCACGGCGACCTGTACGCGTACAGCCCGCTCGCGCATCGCCATGTGCCGGAAATCCGCGCCAGCGCGGCCGCGGCGAGCGGCGTCACGGCGCACTTCGCGTTCGTGCCGCATTCCGGCCCGTTCGCACGCGGCATTCACGCGACGGTGCAGGCGACGCTGAGCTCGCCACGCAGCAGCGCCGAGGTCCAGGCCGCATTGCGCGAGTACTACGCCGGCTCGCCATTCGTCCGCGTCGGGGACTCCCCGCCCCGGGTGAAGGACGTGGCCTGCAGCAACTACGCACGGCTGTACGCGGTTACCGACCGGCGCACCGTCAGCGTGCTGTGTGCCATCGACAATCTCACCAAGGGCGCGGCCGGCGGAGCCGTGCAGTGGATGAACCGCCTCTACGGCCTGCCGGAGACCGCCGGATTGACCGCCCCGGCTCCGGGATGGACCTGAACGCCCGTGCCACCTACGACCCACCCCGAACGCACGAGAGACCCGCCATGAATGCCCAGACCGCCGCCTCGATGTCCGCGCCCGTCCTGACGCCGGTGCCTGTCACGCCCGGCGCCGTGCCGGACTTCCTCGCGCCGGTATTCGCGCAATACCCGCTGGAGATCGTCGCGGCCGGCGGCGTGTGGCTGCATACGCGCGACGGGCGCCGCGTGCTGGACCTCTATGGCGGCCACGCGGTCGCAGCGCTGGGGTATGGCCACCCGGGCTGGACCGATGCGCTCGCGCGGCAGGCGCGCTCGTTGAGCTTCCAGAGCAACGCGGTGCCGCTGGACGTGCGGCTGCGTGCGGCGGCGCGCCTGGTGCGCTTCTCGGGGCTGGACATCGCACGCGTGTTCTTCGTCAACAGCGGCGCCGAAGCGAACGAGAACGCGCTGAAGATGGCGTTCACGATCACCGGCCGCACGCACGTCGTGGCCATCGAGCATGCATTCCACGGCCGCACTGCCGGTGCCGGCGCGATCACCTGGGGCGCGGCCGGCAAGTGGTACGGCTTCCCGCGCACGCCGTTCGACGTGAGCTTCATCCCGCGACGCGAGCCGGACGCCATCGCAGCGCAGGTCACCCGCGCGACCGCCGCCGTGATCGTCGAGCCGGTACAGGGGGTCGGAGGCGCCTTCGACATGGGAAGCGCGTTCCTGCGCGCGCTGCGCGAGCGCTGCGATGAAGTCGGCGCGCTGCTGATCTTCGATGAGGTGCAGTGCGGCATGGGCCGCGTCGGTGCAGCCGTTCGCCGCCGGCCTGTACGGCGTGATGCCCGACATGATCACGACCGCCAAGGCGCTCGGCAACGGCTTTCCGTGCGCGGCGCTGCTGATGACGCCCGCGGTCGCCGCCGCGATCCGGCTCGATGCGCTCGGCACCACGTTCGGCGGCGGACCGATGGCCTGCGCGGCGATCGAGGCGACGATCGAGGCGATCGAGTCCGAGCACCTGCTCGAGCGGGTGCGTCATACCGCGGCGCTGATCCGCAGCCGCTGCATCGTCGGACCGGTGCTGGCGCACCAGGGCGCGGGCCTGCTGGTCGGCCTGCGCACCACGCGCCCGGCCAGGGAAATCCACGCCGCACTGCTCGCGCGCGGGATCCTGACCGGCACCAGCGCCGATCCCACCATCGTGCGGCTGCTGCCGCCGTTCATACTCGAGGCCGGGCACGTCGAGCTGCTGCGTGCGGCGCTGCTCGACATCGGCGGCTGAAGCCCACCATGCAGCGATTCATCGACCTCGCGGATTTTGCGCGCCCGCAGGTGCTCGAACTGCTCGAGCTGGCGCGGCGGCTCGAGCGCGCACCGGAGCCGCAGGCGCTGCGCGGCAAGGTCCTGGGCCTGCTGTTCCTGAACCCCTCGCTGCGCACGCTGGCCTCGTTCCAGTCCGGCATGGCACGGCTCGGCGGCACCTCGTTCGTCATCACTCCGGGCAACGGCACCTGGCAGCTCGAGAGCCGCGACGGCATCGTGATGGACGGCGCCGCGGCCGAGCACATCCGCGAGGGGCTGCCGGTGCTGGCATCGTATTGCGACGCGCTCGGCATCCGCGCGTTCGCCGAGCTGCGCGATCTCGCGACGGACCTGCAGGAGAGCCGGTTCCGCGCGATGGCGGCGCTGGTCGACCGCCCGCTGATCAACCTCGAATCCGCCGCCAACCACCCGTGCCAGGCGCTCGCCGACTGGAAGACCCTGGACGAGTCGGGCGTCCCCGAGCACGGCAAGCTGGTGCTGAGCTGGGCGTGGCATCCGCGCGCGCTGCCGTTCGCGGTACCGGCCGCGACGCTGCACATGGCGGCGCTGCGCGGCATGGAGGTGATCGTGCTGCGACCCGAGGGCTTCGCGCTGCCGGCCGCGATCATGGACAAGGCGCGGCAGGCCGCGGCATCGAGCGGCGGCTCGGTACGCGAGTCGGCCGAGCGCGCCGAGGCCATCGCCGGCGCGCACGTGGTCTACGCGAAGGAATGGGCCAGCGCCGCCGCCTACGGCGATGAGGCCGCGGACGCCGCCGCGCGCCGCGACCTGCGCGGCTGGTGCCTGCAGGAGGACTGGTTCGCGCCGGCGCGTCCCGACTGCCGGCTCATGCACTGCCTGCCGGTGCGGCGCAATGCGGCCGTCGCCGAACAGCTGCTCGACGGACCGCGTTCGCTGGTGCTGCGGCAGGCCTACAACCGACTGCCGGCCCAGATGGCCGTGCTCCACCGCATGCTCAAGCAACCCTGAGGTCACCAGTTCCGACATGATCCTGCACCGCTCCGACCAGGCCGCGACCATGCGCGCGCTGCGCAATGCCTCGCCCTACATCCGCCTCTACAAGGGCAAGATCTTCGTCATCAAGGCCGGGGGTGCGGTGTTCGGGGACGAAGCCCTGACGCGCGCGCTGATCGAGCAGATCGCGATCCTGCACTACCTGGGAGTGCGCGTGGTGATGGTGCATGGCGGCGGCCCGCAGCTCACCGAGCTCACCACGGCGCTCGGCGTGCCCACGCGCCTGGTGCAGGGCCGGCGCATCACCGACGCGAAGTCGATCGACGCGACGTCGATGGTGCTCAACGGGCTGATCAACACCCGCATCCTGGCGATCTGCCGCGAGCTGGAGATCCAGGCGGTGGGGCTGTCCGGCGTGGATGCGGGCCTGGTGCGCGCGCACCGGCGTCCGCCGGTACGGCTGCCGGGCGTGGACGAACCGGTCGACTTCGGATTCGTCGGCGATATCGACGCCGTGAACGTCAGCGTGATCCGCCAGCAGCTCGAACACGGGCTCATGCCGGTGATCAGTCCGCTGTCGGCCGATGAAGCGGGCACGCTGCTCAACATCAACGCCGATACCGTGGCGGCCGCGATCGGCGCCGCATTGTCGGCCGAGAAGCTGATCCTGTGCACCGGTGCGCCCGGAATCCTGGAACGCGTGGACGACCCGGGCTCCATCATCTCCTATACGGACCTGGCCGGCCTGCGTCGGCTGCGCGAGGAGGGCCGGATCATGGACGGCATGCTGCCCAAGGCGCTCGCGATCGAGGAGGCGCTGCGCGGCGGCGTGCGTCGCGTGCACGTGATCTCCTACAGCGCCAGCGACAGCATCCTCGCCGAGGTGTTCACCAACGAAGGCACCGGAACCCTGATCGTGGCGGACATCAACGCGCTCACGCCCGCCGAGCAGCAGGGCGGCGCGTGACGCGGTTGTGGGACAAGGGCGCCCCGCTCGATGAACGGGTGCTGCACTACACCGCCGGCGAGGACCATGCGCTCGATGAACGACTGGTACCGTACGACGTGCGCGCATCCATCGCCCATGCCGAGATGCTGCAGGCGAAGGGGCTGCTGACGCCGGCGCAGCTGGAGCAGATCCGCGATGGGCTGCAGGCGCTCGGCGACGAACACGCCCGCGGGCTGTGGCGGGTCGAACTCGCGGACGAGGACGGGCAGACCGCACTGGAGCGGCGCCTGACGGCGCGCATCGGTGCGGCCGGCGGTCGCGTCCACCTCGGACGTTCGCGCAACGACCAGGTGCTCGCCGCGCTGCGCCTGTACCTGCGCGACGTGATCGAGCAGCGCCGCGTACAGGTCCACGCCGTGATCGCGGCCCTCGAGCGCCTCGCGGTGCGGGAATCGCAGACCGCGTTGCCCGGATACACCCACATGCAGCAGGCGATGCCGAGCTCGGTCGTGCTGTGGGCCGGAGCGTTCGCCGCCGAGCTGGCGGATGACGCCGAGGGCCTGCTGGCCGTGCAGCGTCGGGCGTCCAAGAATCCGCTCGGTTCGGCGGCCGGGTACGGTACGCCCGGCCTGCCGCTCGATCGCGATGCGACGACCCGCGCTCTCGGCTTCGCGCAGACGCAGGATCCGGTCACCGCGGTGCAGCTCTCGCGCGGCAAGGCCGAGGCGCAGCTGCTGTTCGAGCTGGCGCTGCTGATGCAGGATCTCGGCCGCATGGCCTCCGACCTGCTGCTGTTCAATACCCAGGAATTCGCGTTCGTCGAGCTGGCGGAGGCGTTCACGACCGGCTCCTCGATCATGCCGCAGAAGCGCAACCCCGACGTGTTCGAGCTGGTGCGGGCGCGCAGTGCCACCGCCCTGGCGTGCCTGACCGAGACGCTCGCGATCTGCGCCAAGCTGACCTCCGGCTATCACCGCGACCTGCAGCTGCTGAAATATCCGCTGTTCCGCGGCATCGATCACGCCGGACAGACGCTGGAGATCATGGCCGCCGCGATCGACGGCCTGCGTTTCCGCCCCGATCGCATCCGCCTCGATCCTTCGATCCATGCCGCCGAGGAGGCGAACCGGCTGGTGGTCCAGGAGGGCATTCCGTTCCGCGAGGCCTACCGGCGCGTCGCGGCGCGCTACCGCCGCTGAGCGATGCGGGTACGATGAGTTCCCCGCCCGACACCGGCTCCGCCCCGCTGCGCGGACTGGTCGGGTACGTTCACGTGATCTATGGCCTGCACGCCCTGGCCGTGCTCACCGCGCTGCTCGGAGCGCGCTCGGTCGCGCTGCGCTTCGCGTTCAGCCTGCCCTCGCTGCTCGCGGTAGTCCTGAACTACGCGCGCCGCGACGAGGCCCGGGGCAGCTGGCTCGCCTCGCACTTCCAGTGGCAGATCCGCACCTTCTGGTTCGCGTGGCTGTGGATCGCGGTCACCAGCATCGTCGCGATGCCGCTGCTGATCATCGGGGTGGGATTCCTGGTCGCGCTGCTCGGCTTTGCGCTGATCGGGCTGTGGGTGAGCTACCGTATCGTGCGCGGATGGCTGGCCCTGCGCGATGGCGCGGCGATACCATCAGGGCCGCCATGACCCGGCCTGCACACCTGGTGGCGGCGCTTGCCGCACTGCTGACGCTCGGCGGCTGCGGCCAGAAGGGCTCGCTGTTCCTGCCCGACAGGAAGAAATCGACCGTGCCCGCCGCGAGCCCGGCCACGCCACCGGGCGCCACCGCGCCGGTGCCCGCGCCGGCGGCACCTCCCGGCCCTGCTCCGCCGGTCTGAAGCACCGCGGCCCATGTCGACCGGCAACACGCCCGACCTGGTGCTCGTCGATGGCTCGTCCTACCTGTACCGGGCCTTCCACGCCCTGCCACCGCTGACGAACTCAGCGGGCGAGCCGACCGGCGCCGTGCACGGCGTGCTCAACATGCTGCTCAAGTTCCTGCGCGACTACGCACCGGCGCGCGTCGCAGTCGTGTTCGATGCGCCCGGACGCACCTTCCGCGACGAGCTGTTCGCGGAATACAAGGCGCAGCGACCGCCGATGCCCGACGAGCTGCGTTCACAGATCGCGCCGCTGCTCGAGGCGGTCGAGGCCCTCGGGCTGCCGGTACTGCGGGTACCGGGGGTCGAGGCCGACGATGTGATCGGCACGCTCGCGCGCCAGGCCGCGCAGCGCGGCGCACGGGTGCTGATCTCCACCGGCGACAAGGATATGGCGCAGCTCGTCGATGAGCACGTGACGCTGATCAACACGATGAGCGGCAGCGTGCTGGACCGCGCCGGCGTGAAGGCGAAATTCGACGTCTATCCCGAGCAGATCATCGACTATCTGGCGCTGGTCGGGGACGCCTCGGACAACATCCCCGGCATCGCGCAGGTCGGACCCAAGACCGCGGCGAAATGGTTGAAGCAGTATGGCAGCCTGGAGCAGATCATCGCCCACGCAGCCGAGGTACCGGGCAAGGCCGGCGAGAACCTGCGCGCCGGGCTCGCGGTGCTGGCACTGTCGCGCGACCTGGCGACGATCCGCTGCGATCTCGCGCTGCCGCCGCAGGCGGCCGATCTGCAGCGGCGCGACGCCGACCGCGCGCGCCTGCGGGCGATCTACCGGCGGCTCGAGCTGCGATCGCTGCTGGGCCAGCTCGACGCCGAGGACGGCAGGGCTGCGGCAACGGAGCCGGGCGCGGCGCCGGGACCCGTCGCGGCACCTGCCCCGGAAGCGGCACCTGCCCCGGACGCGGCGGTCGCGGGGGCGGGCGGGCCGGCCGACCCGCTGGCCGCCGCGCTGGCGCAGCTACCCCGCCATTACGAGACGATCCTGGAATGGCCGGCGCTCGAGCGCTGGCTCGAAGCGCTGCGGGCCGCGGAGCTGTTCGCGTTCGATACCGAGACCACGAGCCTCGACTACATGACCACGACGATCGTCGGGGTCTCGTTCTGCATCGAACCGGGCGTCGCGGCCTACGTCCCGCTGGCCCACGACTATGACGGAGCCCCGCCGCAGCTCGACCGGCAGCGCGTGCTGGCGGCCCTGGCGCCACTGCTGCAGGACGCGGGCCACCCCAAGCTCGGGCAGCACCTGAAATTCGACATGCACGTGCTGGCCAATCATGGCATCGCGCTGAGCGGACAGCGCTACGACACGATGCTCGAGTCCTACGTGCTCAACAGCACCGCGACGCGCCACGACATGGATTCCATGGCCGGACACTACCTGGGCCTGCGCACGATCCACTTCGAGGATGTCGCGGGCAAGGGTGCCCGGCAGGTCAGCTTCAGCAAGGTCGAGATGGCGCGCGCCGCCGAGTACGCGGCCGAGGACGCGGACGTGACGATGCGCCTGCACCGCGCGCTCTGGCCGCGGATCGCGCAGCAGCCGGCGCTCGAGCAGCTCTATCGCACGATCGAACAGCCGCTGGTGCCGGTGCTGCAGCGCATGGAGCGCCACGGCGTGCTGATCGATCGCGACATGCTGCAGGCGCAGAGCGCCGAGCTGCTGGTGCGACTCGAGGAAATCGCAGCCGAGGCGCACGCCGCGGCGGGCGCGCCGTTCAACCTCGATTCGCCCAGGCAGCTGCAGCAGATCCTGTTCGAGCGGCAGCAGCTGCCGGTGCTGCGCAAGACTCCGGGCGGCGCGCCTTCCACGGCCGAAGACGTGCTCGAGGAACTCGCCGCCGATCATCCCCTGCCGCGCCTGATCCTGGACTACCGCGCGCTCGTCAAGCTGCGCTCGACCTATACGCTGCGGCTGCCGGAGCAGATCAATCCGGGGACCGGGCGCGTGCACACCAGCTACCACCAGGCCGTGGCCGCGACCGGGCGGCTGTCCTCGACGGACCCGAACCTGCAGAACATCCCGATCCGCAGCCCCGAGGGGCGCAGGATCCGCCAGGCCTTCATCGCCGCCCCTGGCTATCGGCTGGTCGCGGCGGACTACTCGCAGATCGAACTGCGCATCATGGCGCACCTGTCCGCGCGATCCCGGACTGCTGCAGGCCTTCGCCGAGGAGCGCGACATCCACCAGGCGACGGCCGCGGAAGTCTTCGGCGTGCCGCTGGAGCAGGTCAGCGCCGAGCAGCGCCGTTCGGCCAAGGCGATCAATTTCGGGCTCATCTACGGCATGTCCGCCTTCGGGCTGGCGCGCCAGCTCGGGCATCCCGCGCAGTGCCGCCCAGAGTTACGTCGATCTGTACTTCGCGCGCTACCCGGGAGTGCGCCGCTACATGGACCGGACGCGCGAGCAGGCCCGGCGCGATGGGCTACGTCGAGACCGTCTTCGGCCGTCGCCTGTTCCTGCCGGAGATCGGCTCGCGCAACCGGGCACTGCAGCAATATGCCGAGCGCAGCGCGATCAACGCCCCGATGCAGGGAACCGCGGCCGACATCATCAAGCGCGCGATGATCGACGTGGACGCGTGGTGCATGCGCGAGCAGCCCCCGGTACGACTCATCATGCAGGTGCACGACGAGCTGGTGCTCGAAGTGCGCGAGGATTTCGTGCAGCAGGCGAGCCGGGAGGTGGGCGCGCGCATGAGCGCCGCGGCGCAACTCGCGGTGCCGCTGCGGGTGGACATCGGCAGCGGTGCGAACTGGACCGAAGCGCATTGAGGCGCGCGGCACGGTTCCCGGCAATGACGGCCGTGGCCCGGGATCTGCTCCGTTTCGCGCGCCAGCGACAGCGCTCCGGCGCCTGTCCCGCTGGTGGGGACGCCGCTGTAGCGCGGGCCGCACACGCGGGTCGGCACGGACCGGCGCACCGCCTGGAAAATGAGTAATTCTTCATCTGCGAGCGCCGGAACTTCCGCGCGCCCGAGCCGTCTCATCCAGCGAGTGCATTGCACTCCCCGCTTCCCTCCCTGAGCGGGCTTGAACGTCCGGCGTTGAGACCCGCCGGGCGTTGACCTGGCCCCGGTAGCCGCCCCTGCGGGTCTGCTACCGGGGCATTTCTTTGAGCCACGCATCCAGCACCGCGCGCGCCTCCTCCAGCCCGACCCCGGCATGCGCCGAGAACAGCTGCGCGGTGCCGCGGTTGCCCAGCGCCGCACCCGTGGCCCGCAGCAGTTCGAGTCCTGCCGCGCGTCGCAACTGATCCGCCTTGGAGAGCAGTACGTGCACCGGCTTGCCGAGGCCGTGTGCCCATTGGAGCAGCTGCTCATCGGCGTCCATGATTCCGCGCCGCGCATCGACCACGAGGCACAGTCCGCGCAGCGCGTGGCGTGGCGCGAGCCCCTCGATGAGCCGCGCCCACAGGTCCCGCTCCGCGCGGGCGCCCGCGGCATAGCCGTAGCCGGGCAGATCCACCAGTCGCTGGCCCGGCGCTATCTCGAAGAAATTGATCAGCCGCGTCCGGCCGGGGGTCTTGCTGGTCCGCGCCAGGGCGCGGCGCGCCAGGATCGCGTTCAGGGCACTCGACTTGCCGGCGTTGGATCGCCCCGCGATGGCCACCTCCGCCCCCGCGTCGGCCGGGAACTGTGCCACCGCGGCGGCGCTCAGAAGGAAACGGGCGGCAGGATAGAGGCTCACGCGCGGCACGGCGCCCGCAGGGTGTCGCAGCGATCGCGACGGGGCTGTAGTGTACAATCCCCCGATCCATTTGCCCTGCAAACCATTGCTGATCCTCAAGGCGGGAGCCTGCTACGTATGAAGTCGCCGACATGCTGGGTCGTGTTCTGTATCGCAGCGCTGTCCGGACCGGTCGCGCTGGCCGCCGGGTCGGCCGAGGCCGGAGCCAGCAAGGCGGTCGCGTGCCAGGGCTGCCATGGGCCCAACGGCAACAGCGTCAATGACCAGTGGCCCAACCTGGCCGGCCAGAATGCCGTGTACATCAGGACACAGCTGCAATACTTCCACAAGCAGGTCCGGCTCAATCCGAGCGGGCTCATGACGGCGATGGGCGCCACCTTGAGCGACGCGGACATGGACGACGTAGCGGCGTATTTCTCCGCGCAGACCGTCACCGGCCTCGAGGCGGATCCCTCGTACTGGAAGGCGGGCGAGCGCCTGTACCGCGGCGGCGATCGCGCGCGCGGCATCCCGGCCTGCATGGCCTGCCACGGACCGGTCGGCGCCGGCAATCCCGCCGCCGGCTATCCGGCGCTGCGCGCGCAGCACGCCGGCTACACGATGCAGCAGCTGGGCGAGTACGCCGCCGACCAGCGCTATACGCGGGATGCGAAAGGCGAGAGCAACGGCGGCCCGTACGGGCTGATCATGCACACGATCGCGCAGCGCCTGAGCCAGGAGGACATGCGCAATCTCGCCTCCTATATCCAGGGTCTGCGCTGAGGGATTCACCGCCATGAAACCGATCATCCGACTGTTGTCCGGACTGGGCCTGCTCGCGCTGTGCATCGGGGCAGCCGCGGGCGCGCTCGCCGCGGCTCCTGCTGGCGCGGTGAGCCCGCCGGCCGCGCCCGCCATCGCCGCGGCGCCGTCCGCCGCCGCGCGTGCGAGCGCCGGCGATCTGGCCGCGGCGGCCAGGACCACGCAGGAAGGCGCGGACACCGGCACCGCTGCGGATCGCAGCGAAGCGGCGCTCGAGCGCCTGGCCGCGTTGCCGCCGGAGGGCCAGCTGCCGGCCGGCAAGTGGGTCGCGGGCACGAACTACAAGGTACTGCTGCCCGCGCAGCCGACCGACGTGGCGCCCGGCAAGGTCGAGGTCATCGAGTTCTTCTGGTACGGCTGCCCGCATTGCTACGCGCTCGACCCGTACCTGCAGAGCTGGCTCAAGAACAAGCCCGCCTACATCGATTTCAGGCGCGTGCACGTGACCTGGGGCGAGGTGCACCGGCTGCACGCGCGGCTGTTCTATACGCTGCAGGCGCTCGGCAAGCTCGATGAACTGCACGGCAAGGTATTCGACGAGATCCACCAGGCGCACGACGAGCTGTACGTGGAGGGGGACGAGAAGGCCACGCTCGCACAGCAGGAGCGGTTCGCGAAGGCCAACGGCATCGCCGAGGCTGATTTTGCGAACGCCTGGAATTCCTTCGGCGTGCAGACCAATGTGCAGAAGGCGGACGAAATGGGCCGCCGCTACAAGGTCGAGGGCGTGCCGACCCTGGTCATCGACGGCAAGTACGTGACCGATGTCGCGATGGCCGGCAGCCAGCAGAACGTCATTCAGATCATCAACGACCTCGCCGCCAGCGAACGGCATCACTGACCGCAAGCGTCGCGCCCGTAGCTCAGCTGGATAGAGTGGCAGCCTCCGAAGCTGCAGGTCGTGGGTTCGAATCCCGCCGGGCGCGCCATTTCTCGGAATGCACGGGCAAGAACCGGGACGTCAGCACGCCATGAACTGCGCGATCATGCATGCCGGGCGGGGCCATCAGGGCCCGTGAACGGAGCACGACGCGATGCATGGCGAAGGGACGGCATTCTCGGGCGCGCCGGAGCGCTGGCAGGCCGTGCAGCAGCGGCTGCCACGCGCGGACGGGCGGTTCGTCTACGCCGTGCGCACGACCGGCATCTACTGTCGGCCTTCGTGCCCCGCGCGCCAACCGCGGCGCGAGCACGTGCAGTTCTTCGAAGATGCGAGCGCCGCCGAAGTGGCGGGCTATCGGGCCTGCAAGCGCTGCCATCCCGACGGGGCATCGCCCGCCGAGCGCGTGGCGGTGCGCATCGCGCGCGCGTGCCGGCGTATCCAGGCCTCGGCCGAGCTGCCCGCCACCGCCGAGCTGGCCCGCATCGCGGCGATGAGCCGGTTTCATTTCCAGCGCGTGTTCAAGCGCGTGACCGGACTCTCCCCCAAGGCCTACATGGAGGCGCAGCGCGCCGGACGGCTGCGCGCGGCGCTGCCTCACAGTCCCAGCGTCACGGACGCGCTGCACGCAGCGGGTTTCCATTCCAGCAGCCGCTTCCATGCGCACAGCCGGGAGGCGCTCGGCATGCCGGCCAGGATGTTCCGCGCCGGGGGGCTCGAGCAGTCGATCCGCTTCGCGATCGGCCGCTGCAGCTTCGGCGAGGTCCTGGTGGCGGCCAGCACCCGGGGCCTGTGCGCACTGCTGCTCGGCGATGACGCCGCGGCGCTGCTGCGCGAGCTGCAGCAGCGCTTCCCGCACGCGCAGCTGCTCGGTGCCGACCGCGCGTTCGACCGGCTGGTCGCCGCGGTGATCGGGCTGGTCGAGCATCCGGGACCCGAGGCCCTGGCGTTACCGCTGGATCTGCGCGGCACGGCCTTCCAGCACCGGGTCTGGAACGCGCTGCGGCGGATTCCTGCGGGGAGCACCGTGAGCTATGCGCAACTGGCACGCCGGATCGGCCTGCCCCGGGGCGCGCGTGCGGTGGCCGGTGCCGTGGCCGCCAATCCGGTCGCGATCCTCGTGCCCTGTCATCGGGTGGTGCGCACCGATGGCACCGCCGGCGGCTACCGCTGGGGCCTCGAAACCAAGCGCGTGCTGCTCGCGGCGGAATCGCGCGACGCGGCACGGTCAGCAAGGCCGGCGCCTTGAGGGTATAATTTCCGCCGCGGGCCGCCGGCGCGGCCCGTCCCCTTCAGCAGCGAGCGGTCAAAGCGTGAGCACACACGATTCACATTTCATCAATATTTTCAGTCTCGTGATCGGCATCCTGGTCGCGATCGCGCTGCTGCTCCTGGCCCTGGCACGCTCGCTGGCCGCGAGTACGCAGGGGGTCGACGTCTATTCGGATGCGTCCTACGTCGCGAGCGTCGAGGCCCGCGTGGCCCCGTTCGCGCACGAAGCCGTCGCGGGCCAGGACAATTCGGCGCTGGCGATCCAGGCGCCGGCCGGCGCGGGACCGGCGGCCGTAGCGCTGGCGGTGCCGAAGAACGGCATGGAACTGTTCCAGGCGGTGTGCTCGGCCTGTCATGGGGCCGGCCTGGCCGGGGCTCCAAAGGCCGGCGACAAATCGGCCTGGGGTCCACGCATCGCGCAGGGCAAGGCCACGCTCTACCAGCACGCGCTGGGTGGCTTCAACGGCAAGGCTGGCGTGATGCCCGCCAAGGGCGGACGCACCGACCTGCCGGACGACCTGATCAAGCAGGGTGTCGACTACATGGTGTCGATGGCTCAATGACGCGGCGGGCGTCAGTCCAGCGCTCGCCGCAGCGCGATCGCTTCCGCGAGGTGCGGAGCCTCTATGCCATCGCTGCCATCGAGATCCGCGATGGTACGGCCCACTGCCAGCAGTCGGTGCACGGCCCGTCCTGACAGCGCCAGCCGCTCGCAGCCGCGCCGCATCAGCGCTTCGCCGGAAGGCTGCAGGGCGCAGCACTCGCGCAACCGCTCGCTCGCCAGATGCGCGCTCAACGCTCCGGAGCGTTCCAGTCGGCGGACGCGCGCCGCTTGCGCGAGCCTGGACGGGTCGCGCGGGTCGCAGGGGCCACGCCCGGGGCGCCCGGGCAACAACGCGATGACCGTCTCCCTCGGCACCACGACGCGGATGTCGATCCGGTCGAGCAGCGGGCCCGAAAGGCGCTGCCGGTAGCGTGCGATCCGTGCCGGACCGCAACGGCACTCCTGGCGCGTATCGCCGCGATACCCGCACGGGCACGGGTTCATGGTCGCGACCAGCTGACAGCGTGCGGGCAGCGTCAGGCGCGTCTGGGTGCGGGCGATCGTGATCGTGCCGGTCTCCAGGGGCTCGCGCAGTGCCTCGAGTACGCGGCGGTCGAACTCGGGCAGTTCATCCAGGAACAGCACCCCGTGGTGCGCGAGGCTGACCTCTCCCGGACGGACCGGGTGCCCGCCGCCGACGATCGCCGAGGCCGACGCGGAATGGTGCGGGGCCCGGAATGGCCGCTGCAGCCAGCGCGCGGATTCGGGCACCTGGCCGGCGACCGAGGCAATGCTCGCGACCTCGAGCGCCTCCGCCGGCGACAGTGGTGGCAGCAGTCCCGGCAGGCGCGCGGCCAGCATGCTCTTGCCGGTCCCGGGAGGGCCGACCAGCAGCACGCTGTGCCCACCGGCTGCGGCGATCAGCAGCGCGCGCTTGGCCTGATGCTGCCCGGCCACCTCCGCCAGCGCGGGCTGCGCCGGTGCGACGGGCGATGGCTCGAGTGCGCCCCGGGGCGGCTCGAATTCGTCGACGCTGCCCTGCGGCGACGCAGGGCGCTGCGAGGCGAGCGCCGCCGCGGTGCGCAGATCGGGGGCCGCGCGGGCCAGGCGATGGCCGCTGAGGGCGATCTCGCGCCGGTTGGCGTACGGGGCGAGCAGCGCATGCTGCGCGGCCTGCGCGTGCAGTGCCGCCAGGAACAATCCTGAGACGGCCTTGAGCTCGCCGCCGAGTCCGAGCTCACCATAGCATTCCAGTGGTGGATCGGCCGGTGCGCTGATCTGCCCGCTCGCACCGAGCAATGCGAGCGCGATCGGCAGGTCGAAGCGCCCGCCCTGCTTGGACAGCTCGACCGGTGCCAGATTCACGGTGATGCGGCCGGCCGGAAACGCATAGCCCGAACTCAGCAGGGCTGCGCGCACGCGCTCGCGGCTCTCGCGCACCACCGGGGCGGGCAGTCCGACGATCGTGAAACTCGGCAGGCCGCTGCTGAGGTGCACCTCGACCTGAACCAGCGGCGCATCGAGTCCGAGCTGGGCACGGCTCAGCGTGCGCTCGACCCGCGAGTCCACGTGAGCCGCCGCGCGATCCTAATCCGAGCCCGGCGGCGATGCCTGCTCGAATTCCCGCAACCGCTGCTCGAGCAGCGCGAGCCGCTGCTCGAGTTGCTCGAGCCGCGCGCGCGTGCGCTCCAGCACCCGCGTCTGCACCTCGAATTCGGTGCGCGTCGTCAACTCGAGCCGGGCCAGGCTCGACTGCAGGATGGCCCGGAAATTGTCCTCGATGTCGTGCTGCAGCGTGCGTACCGATTCCGGCAGCCCCTCGAACAGCCGCTTCGCGAGATCCTCTACCCCGGTGCTTGCCATGGACCCTCCAGCGGGACCCGGGCCGGCGCGGATGCGATCCTGGGCGCTGCCCTGCCCCATCGTTGTGCGCGATAAAAAGCAGACGGCTCATGATGGTGCATCAGCGTGTCGCCGCGTAGCCGATAGTTGCGGATTTGCCTGAGGTTGATCATGGCACGTTTTCTGCACCTTCCATCCGGCGCCTTCCCAGGGACCAACCCTCAGGATACGCGCGCCGGGTCGATCGCGACGCATCGGATTCAGGGCCAGATCATTGCGAAATGTACGTCATGAAAATGATCACCGCGGTCGTGCGGCCGTTCAAGCTGGACGAGCTGCGGCAGGCCATCGCGCAGCTGGGGGTTCAGGGAGTGACGGTGACGGAGGTCTATGAGGCGCAGTACGGTCCGCGGGCGAAGCTGGAAATTGCCGTGGACGACGCGATCGTCGAGCCGGTCCTCGAGGCATTGGCCAATGTTTCCAGAACCGGGCGTGCCGGTGACGGCCGGATTCTCGTCGGTGAGCTCGAGCAGGCCATACGCATCCGTACCGGCGAGACCGGCACGGCTGCAACTTGAAATCTTGAACAACGCTGGGAGTCGCTAGTCATGCGCATGGATCGAAACGCAATCAACCACCCGCGGCTGGCGGCACGGACGCTGGGCGCGCTGCTCGGCGCGGTGCTGCTGGCCCTGTCCTTGAGCCTGCAGCCCGGTGCGTGCGGCGGCGGACGAGGCGCGCCCGCGGCGGCTCCGGCGGCGGCAGCGCCTGCAGCGGCGGCGCCTGCGGCCCCGGCGGCGGACGCGAGCGCGGCCCCGGCGGCGGGCGCTCCGGCGGCGGCGGCGGCGGCAGCGCCCCGGCGGCCCCGACCGAGCCGACGATGATGAAGTTCTCGGACATCAACTCCGGGGACACGGCCTGGATGCTCACCTCCTCGGCCCTGGTGCTGATGATGACCATCCCGGGCCTGGCGCTGTTCTACGGCGGCATGGTGCGCAAGAAGAACATCCTGGCCACGCTGGCCCAGAGCTTCGCGATCACCAGCAATACGAAGGAAACCATGAAGTTCGAAGCGGCTACATAAACAT
>CAWIQV010000061.1:0-43413 GCA_963838275.1 uncultured Gammaproteobacteria bacterium
GCCACGTATTGCTCGATGCCGCTGCGCACGCCGGTGACCTTGATGATCCCGGTATAGTCGGCGACCTCGGGGGAGCGCCCGATGGCCATGTACGGCGTGCCGCACTCGGCCCGCTGCTGGACGGTGGTGTCGAAGTAGTCGAGCACGGCGCCGACGAAGACGCTGCTGAGGGTTTCGCTGTTCATGGGCCGTTCAGGCCTCGAGTACCTTGCGCAGCGCCTCGTTCAGCTGCCGGTCCGTGAAAGGCTTGCACAGGAAGCCGCAGGCGCCCCTGCCGATGGCATCGATCGCGGTCAGCTTGTCCGCCAGCGCCGAGATCACCAGGATCCTGACATTGGGGTCGATCGCGACCAGCCGTTCCACGCATTCCGCGCCATCCATCTCCGGCATCGTCAGGTCCATCGTGACGATCGTGGGCTTGAAGCTCTCCTGCAGGACCAGCGCTTCGCGTCCGTTGCGTGCCGACGCGATCGACTCGATGCCCGGCAGGTCCTGCGCACGCTCGATGCGGCGGCGAATGATGTTCGAGTCATCCACGACCATCAGCCGGTGTGGCGGCGCGGCGTTCATCCGTCAGGCGACCGATGGGGCAGCCAGCGGGGTCGCGTCCGCCTTGGGCAGCTGGATCATGAAGCGCGTGTACTTGCCGGAGGCCGTGGAGACCCCGATCTGGCCGCCGAGCTCGCGCACCAGCGCGCTGACCACATCGAGGCCGACGCCGCGCCCGGCGTGCTCGGTCACCTCGCGGGCGGTCGTGAAGCCGGGCCTGAAGATCAATCCGTAGACCTGACGCTTTTCGAGCGCGGCGGCCTGCTGCGGCTGGACCAGTCCGAGGCGCAGCGCATGGTCGAGTATCTGTTCGTAGTCCAGGCCCCTGCCGTCATCATCGATGGTGAGCAGGTAATGATCGGTGCTGTCGCCCGTGAAGCTGATCCGGATCGTGCCCGCCTCGTGCTTGCCGGCCTGCAGCCGGTCCTGCGTGCGCTCGATGCCATGCACTACTGCGTTGCGGACCATCTGGACGCAGATGTTGCGGACCGCGGCGGCGTGGCGAGCCGGCACCAGCTCCAGGCCCTGGGTGAGCAGCTTGATCGAACAGCCCTGCCGCGCCGCCACTTCGCCCGCCAGCGAGCGCAGCATGGTGCCGAGCATCGGCAGCGCAGGGGCGGGTGCGCCCGGCCGGCGTTCCAGCACGTCGGTGTCGCCATGGGATGGCGAGTCCTCCCCGGATTGCGGCTCCGGGCTGGCACGCTCGAGCAGGGAGCCGGCCAGACGCTCACTGAGGATCTGGATTTCCGCGCACTGGCCGATCAGCTCATCGAGCTGCGTCACGAGCGGCAGGAAGTCGCTCCCGGACAGCGGCTGGCGCGTGCGCAGACCTGCGAGCACGGTCTCGATGGCGTGAATGCGCTGCACGACGTGACCGAGTCCCAGTGCACTGGCTTCCCCCTTGACCGAATGCAGCTCGCGAAACACGCCGTCGATCTTCTGCAGCAGCGCCTCGCGCTCGTGCCCCGGCGTCTGCAGCAGCGCATTGCACTTACGGAACGCGGCATCCGCATTGGCAAGGCAGGCGCGCAGCTGGCCGGGGTCGATGCGCATCAGCTCGAACAGCAGACTGGTCTGGGATTCGGTGCTGCCGCGCGCCTGCTCGAGTTCGCGGGCGAGCTGGATCCGGTCCGTGATGTCGGCGACCGCGCCTAGCAGGTAGTCCGCGGCACCGTGCTGGCCACGCACGCGGCGGAACGAGAACGACAGGTAGCGGATTTCCGGGCGCCCGTCCGGCCGGGTGAAGGACACTTCAACCTGCGACAGCGGATTGATCGACTCGATCAGGTCTTCGTGCACCTTCTCCTTCCAGAGCAGGGCGATGAACTTGGAGGCGGCCTTGAGGGTCCGGTCGTCGACCAGCGGCCGGAGCAGGTCCTCGATACCCTGGCCGGCCGGCGATTCGGTGCGCAGCAGCGTCCGCAGCGAAGTCGAGCAGGCCTCGCCCAGCCGCAGGTCCCGCCCGATCAGGAACAGTCCCTCGCGCACCGTTTCCAGGATGCTGCTGACCTGCTGGTGCGCGCTCGAGGCCTGCAGCCCCAGGCGGCGCGATCGGTAGGCGAAGTAGATGATGAGCGCGAGCAGCAGTGCGAATACGCCGCAGCCGGCCATGAGCAGGGCACGCAACGACTGGCCCGTGGCGACGATCGAGAGCCGCAACTGCTCCCCCACGGCTCCGAAGTCGCGGGCTGCCAGCGTCAGGCTGCCGCTCTGGCCGACCGGTGCACTGAGCAGTTCATCGACCTGGGTCTTGAGGCGCACTCCAGCAGCGGTGAGCTCCGAGCCGCTCACGGTGTCGGCGTACGGCCTGGTGTCGCGGAACGCGTCCAGCGCGAGGAGCCGGGCTTCGACTGCCTGCCAGGGTGCGCGGGCGGCAGCCAGTGTCGCGCTGACCGGCGTGCCGCTGTCGAGTCCGGCCGCCTGCAGGTCGCCCTGCAGCGTGTCGAAGGACTGCGCGATTCCTTCCCGGAGCGACGCCAGATTCCGGAACGAGCGCCCGACGTAAGTACGGGATTCCAGCCCGCGCTGCAGCAGCGTCAACTCCGAGCGGACGACGTCCGGTCTCCCGCTCAGCTCCGAGGCGACCTTGAGTGCGGCGACGGCTGCCTGCAGGCGAGTCGCTTCGCCGATGCCCATCACCATCAGGAAGCCGAGGGACACTGCAAAGGCGCTGATCGCGGCAAGCTGCAGCCACTGCGTCCGCGCCATGGACAGCCGGCGGGGCAGGCGCGACGTATCCGGGAACTTCCGCATCAGGAGGCCTTGAAATTGATCTTGATCCGGGCGCGCCGCGCCTGGGACCCGACCAGGGCACTGGTGTCGAAGCGGCCGTGCGCGACGGCCGCGAGCGCATTGACGTCGAATACTCCGGCAGGGGCGGATTCCACCGCGTAGGCCTCCGTCGCGCGGCCGTCGTGCTGCAGCATGAATTCGACGATCACGTATCCCTGGATGTGACGCTCCGCAGCCCGGTCCGGGTAGACCACATCCAGCGGCGCGACGGGCTTCGCGGCGATGACGTCGGCTGCCGGCGTTTCAGGCGCCGGCAGTGCCGGCGCGCCTGCCGCGGACGGGTTCGCAGCGCCCGCGGATGCGCCGATTCGAGCGGCGCTGGCCGGGGCTGCGCTGCTGGCGTAGGTCACCTTGATCCGCGCACGCTCGGCCGGAAGGTTGCCGAGGCGGCTCGTGTCGAAGCGACCCTGCGATACCGCGGCCAGCGCACTGGCGTCGAATACCGACTGCGGATTGGCCTGCACGACCCGGGCGTCGGTGGCCCTGCCATTGCGCTGCAGGGTGAATTCGACGATCACGTAGCCGGAGATCCCGGCGTCATCGGCGGCGCGGGGGTAGGCGACATCGAGCGGCCGCACGGGCCGGGCGCTGAGGAATTCCTCTGCCGGATGCGACGGCGTTGGAATCGGCGCAGGGCTGCGCTCCGCCTGGCTGGCACTGGCGGCGGCCGCGTTCGCTGCGGCCCGCTGCGCACTGGCCTCCATTTCCGCCTTCAGCGCCTTGGCCGCATCGGCGCCGCCGGCAGACGCGCCGAGGTCGGTCGCCGCATCGATCAGGCGCTGGGCGAGTTCGAACTGGTCCTTGCGCGTCGCCTGCTGGGCCGCGCTGAGCAGCGCGGCCTGCACATCCCGCTGCGCGTTGAGCGTCAGCGTGCTGCCGCGGCTGAGCTGTCGCATCGCCTGCAGCCTGGTGCCGGCATTGTCATTGGCAGGCTCGAGCAGGGCGCCCGCATCGAGTGCCGCCTTCACGTCGCGGGCCAGCGTCCCCAGCTGGGCATCCACCTTGCGGGCATCGAGTGCGCGCCGCAGTTCCAGCACCGTGGAGTCCTGCCCGCCGAGCGCAGCCAGCTGGCCGAGAAGCTGCTCGGCCGTCGCAAATTCTCCGCCATCGATGCTCTGCTGCGCGCGGGTCGCGAGCCAGTGCGGCCGGGCGAGCGCGATGGCGGACTCGGCCTCGCTGATTTCGCGTGGATCCACCGGAGCGGCCTTGAACGTCGCGAGCAGCGCCGTCGCCTCATCCAGTTTGCCGGCGCCGACGTCGGCTTGAATGCGGGCGCGACCCACGGTCCAGATCCGTGCGACACCGTCGAGCGCTTCGTCATTGCGCGGGTCCCGGGCCAGGACCTGACCGTACAGCTCCAGGGCGCTGTCGCCGTGCGGCTCCGCATCCACACGTGGCAGCACGGATTTCTGGTCCGCAAAGGCGATCCGTGCGGCCGACAGCAGTTCCGTTACCGACGGCCCCGTGGCCGGCGCTGGCGCTGGCGCTGGAGATCCGGAATCCGTTGCCCGGCCGCGGGCCATCGAAGTCGCGCCGGTCGCGGGCGGCGGCGTCGAAGCATTGTGGTGATACAACCACCAGCCCGCGATCACGGCGATGGCGAGTGCGCCGGCGGCGAGCGCGGTCCGCGCTCGCAACGCAGCGCCCTCGGCACGCGGTCCCGGCGGAGGCGGTGGCACGCCATTCTGGACTCGTTCCGCCGCCTTCAGCAGCGCGGCGGCGAACCGGGGTCGAAGCAGCTCCTGCCGCGGCAGCGCATCGACGATGCTGCCGTGCGCGAGGGCTTGCTTCCAGTCAGTCGTATCACCGTCGTCCAGTACGGCGATGATCGGGCGTGTCCCGATCCGATCGGCAAGCCGAGCGACGGCGGCCTGTGCGTTGGGTTGCCCGCTGGTGTCGAGCACGACGAACCAACCTGCGTCCGCGGCAGGGTCGGGAAGATCGTCAGGCTTGTCGATGGAACGCGTGCGAAAGCGATCCGAGAAGGCGGGTCCGGCTTCGATCAGGAACGCATCATCGGTCGAGACCAGGAAAACATCGACACGCTGCGGCGTACGCACAGGCGCGTGCGTCCCGCTCTCCGGGTTCCGTGCCGGCAATGCCATATTCGCCTCAGTCTCGCATGCAGCGGATGGCATTCTTGGGAGTCGCCGCGCCGCGGACCGGGCAGTGAGTCACAGTTGCTCCGCAAGAGGCGCCGGATTCACTGCGGTGCTGCCTAAAGTGGGGAGTCGATCACAGGATGGGTGCACCCGGCGTGGCGGCGAGCCCGCACTTGGCCACTTCGATGTCATTGAGAATCATCGGCTTAGCGGCAAGCTGGTGGGGACGGTGCTGGATCAGTACCGCAGCTGTGGTTCAATGGGCGGACCCAGCGCAACCATCACAATTCAGTCAAGGGGGGATACCGGAATGGACGCTTCAGAAAAGGTGAGCCGACGCGGCTTCCTGTCCGCAGCGGCGGCGTCGACGGCAGTGGGTTCCATCGCGACCGCGGCCGCGGGTACCGATCGATTTGGTCGGGACCGCGACTGGAGCGGTACCAACCCCGAGCTCTATCCGGACCCGGCGTGGGAGGTCAAGGACAAGCGCTTCACGGGCGAGCTCACCCAGGCTCCGCTGCAGCGGATCTGGCACGGCGTCGGGACCGATACCGGCCTGTGGTGTGAAGGCCCGGTGTGGATGGCCGACTGGGGCTGCCTGCTATGGAGCGATATCCCGAATCACCGCGTCCTGCGCTGGACCGAGGATGACGGACACATCAGCGTGTTCCAGAGCGACTCTGGCTATGCCAATGGCCATGCCCGGGATTACCAGGGACGGCTGATCGCGATGGAGCATGACACGCGCCGGGTGCGCCGCCTCGAGTACGACGGCAGCTGGACCATCCTGTGCGACAGCTTCGAGGGCAAGAAACTCAATGCGCCCAACGATGTCGCGGTACACCGCGACGGTTCGATCTTCTTCACCGATCCCGGCTACGGCATCCTGAACAACTACGAAGGGCACGTGGCCCCGTTCGAGCTGCCGACGCGGGTCTATCGCATCGACCCGGCCGGCCATGTCAGCATCGCCGCCGAAGGGCCGATGCGCCGTCCCAACGGCGTGTGCTTCTCACCGGACTTCACGCGCCTGTACGTGGTCGACAGCGAGCAGGGCGGCGGACCGAGCCGGCCGGCCAACGTGATCGTGTTCGACGTCAAGGGCACGCAGTTGTCCAATCCCCGGGTATTCGCGGAATTCGCACCCGGCAGCACGGATGGCATCCGCTGCGACACGGACGGCAACGTCTGGTGTGCCTGGGGCTGGGGCGGCCCGGACACCAACGGCGTGCGCGTACACCACCCGGATGGATCGGTGCTGGCGGTGCTGCACGTGCCGGAGGTGTGCGCGAACCTGTGTTTCGGTGGCCGCAAGCGCAATCGCCTGTTCATCTGCGGCAGCACGTCGCTGTACGCCATGTACGTGAACGCGACCGGGCATTCATTCGGCTGAAGTGGCGCAGCGGATGGCTGGTTCCTTGCCAAGACTGGCGGTCAACGATGCGCGCACACTCCTGACCCGCGTCGCGCTGCCTCCGGAGGCCCAGACGATGCTGCGGGGCTGTGCGGAGGTCGGCGTCGCGCTCGACCAGCTCGAAGCCGCCGGCTTCCTGTCCGAGGCGATACGGTTACTGGCGCACGCGCTGCTCAAGCCGGCCGGTGTCTGGTGGGCTTGCATGTGCGCCGCCAGCACCGCGCCGCGTTCCCTCAGCGACGCCGACCGCCTGGCGCGCGAGACCGCCGAACAATGGGTCCGCGAGCCGAGCGACGCGCTCGGCTATGCCGCGATGGCGTACGGCAAAGTTGGCGGTTCCACGAGCCCCGAAGCCTGGGCCGGCATCGCGGCATTCTGGAGCGGCGCGTCGATCGCGCCGCTGGGTCAACCGGCCATGCCGCCGCTGCCGGACCAGGCGAACAGCGCGGTAGCCGCCGCCGTGACGCTCGCATCCGTGCGTGGTGACGGTTCCCGGTATCGGGCCCGATTGCAGCGATTCCTGCGCAGCGGCCGGGACATCGCGGCCGGCGGCGCCGGCAGGATCGAGCCGGAACTCAGCGCCTGAGTGTACCGCTAGCCGGTGGCCGCGCGGCTGCGAATGCCGTCCGTCACCCGTGACGGATCGCTCCCCGGCACGCGTCGCAGCGCCGATTCCACCCGGATGCGGGTCCACTGCTCGTACACCGCGGCGACGTCCTCGCGCGTCACGCCCGGCAGGTTCAGGATCGATTCGCGATGGTTGGCCGGACGCACGAGGTAGTCCTCGGGCAGGTAGCCGTTCGCCCGGCACAGCTGGAACAGCTCGGTGCCGGGATAGGGATAGAACACGAAGTAGCCGAAATCGACCGGCTCGAGTTCCGCATGCAGCGCGATGGTCTCGGCCATCTCCGCGCGGCTCTCGCCCGGCGTGCCGAGGATGTAGTTGGCCGTGGCCATGATGCCGGCCTCGCGCGTCCAGCGGAACACCTCGCGGAATCGCTCGTTGCTGGCGTTGCGTTTCATGATCTCGCGCCGCACCCGCTCGCTGCCGCTCTCGACCCCGTACACGATATGACGGCAGCCGGCCGCCGCCAGTTCGGCGAGCATGCCCTGCGTGACCGTCTCGACGCGCGCATTCAACGAGAATGGCACGGCAAATTCCCGACCGTAGACCCGGCAGAACTCGTGCACCCAGCGATGCTGGATCGTGAACGTATCGTCCAGGAACACGACATAGTTCAGCGGACCTGCTGATCGCAGCGCAGCCAGTTCCGCCAGCACGCTGGCGTGGCTGCGGCGGCGGCCATAACGGGTCGTATCCGGCGATGAGTACAGCGCATCGTACATGCGTGCGGCGCAGAAGCTGCACGGAAACGGGCACCCGCGCTGGGTCGTGAAGTGTCGTACACCCCAGCGTTCGTCGAGCAGGTCGCGCGCCATGAATGGCAGTGCGTCGAGCGGTTCGATCGGATTGCGCAGCGGCGGACGCACGCCGCCCTTGACCCAGATGTTGGCGATCGTGGCGTCTGTGAGCGACCGCCCCGATTCCAGTGCGTTGACGTAATCGAGCAGCGCCGCTTCGCCCTCGCCCAGGCACACTGCGTCGATGCCGTCGTGGCGCAGTACGTCCTCGGGCGAGAACGTCGGGTGCAGGCCACCGGCAATCACTGGCACGTCGCAGACGCGCCGCAGGAAGGACAGGACGTCGCGCGCGCGCAGCCATTGCCGCGTCGTCAGCGAAACGCCGATCAACCCGGGAGCCTCGCGCCGGACGTCCGACGCGATCGCCTCGAGCGGCCGATCCGCCGCGACGCGCAGCAGCGCCGCGTCGTGGCCATGCTGGCGCAGCCATGCGGCCAGGAATGCCGGGCCCAGCGAAGCCACTGCCCACGCGTTTTCCGTGTCCAGTTCGAGGAACAGTACCCGCACGCTCAGCTCCGCCGGAGCACGATCAGTTCGGCGCGATAGTGCATAGTCGCCCGTGCATGTACGCGCACGTCCCAGCCCACCGCATCGGTGCGCGCGATCAGCTGCAGTCCGGAGATGCTGGCTGCCCAGAGCCCGAGATCGGTCTCGGACCCATCGATCGAACGCCCGCCCACCCAGGCTTCGGCCGGCGTCGCAGCGGTGTTCCAGTCGAACGGCGTGCACAGCAGCAGATGTCCACCCGGACGTAGCAGCGCGCTCGCCGCGCGCAGCAGCGCGGCCGGGTCGGACACGCAGTCCAGCAGATTGAGCGCGACCACCAGGCCGGCGCTGCCGGATGCGAGGGGCGGCGCCAGCGCGTCCGCGATCCAGAACGCGGTGCTGCCTCGCCGCAGCGGCGGCACGTCGATGGTCCGCTCCTCGTAGACGGTGCCGCGCAGGCGCAATGGATAGCGCAGCGTACCGCCGCGCAGCGCGCGCGCCGCGAAACGCGCCAACGGCGTCGACAGGTCGAGCCCGAGCACGTCCGTATCCAGGGCCTCCGCGAGCTGGCGCGTGACACCTCCGGCCGCCGCGCCCAGTTCGACCACCGGACCGGCGACCTCGCCGGCAAGCGTGAGCACGCTGCGCGCCAGGGCCCAGGCCTGTCCGGGCGCCGGAGCGGCGCGGTCGGTCGCGTCAAACCCGCCCCAATGGTCGCGCACGTACCCCGACAGGTGCTGTCGTGTCGCGTCGAACCAGCTGCCGGGCGCAACGGCGGAGCCGATCAGGTCCGCCACGGGCGCCCACAGGTCCTCCCGCGCGAGCAGGTAGACACCCGCCTCGTTCAGGAAGCGCGGCAGGTCGGCGATGAGCACCGGCACGCCATCGATCACTGGAAAGCGCGCGCGGCAGCCCGCATCCGTGCACTCGAGAATGCCTTGGTCGCCCGCGGTGTCCTGCCACGCGGATATCTGCACCGGCGACTCGCGGCCGTCGCGTGCGCGACAGATGGGGCAATGCGGTGGAAGGACTCCGAGCGCCGCGGGATCCACCCGTCAGCCGCCGATGATGACGGTGGGACAGCCGGGGGGCATGATCTGACCCATGGGACTGGGAATCGGTGCGACGCAGGAGGCATGCAGCGTCTGATCGCCGACCCGCGCGGCCGGCACGCCGCCGATCATGACGGTGGTCGAGCCCATCGTGATCACGCCGGGACCGGCGGGCACGCAGCCCGGCAGCATGCAGGGCATCGTCATCGAACCCACCTTGGCTGCCGGGAGGCCGCCGATCATCACCGTGGGGGCGCCGGGCGGCATCAGCTGCAAGGGCAGGCCCGGGTGCGGCACGGGTGTCGGCGTCGGTGCCGGCGGGTGAATGGGTGCGTGGCAGTGCGGCGTGCTCTGCAGCACCATATCGGACACACGGGCAGCCGGCGGCATGGTTCGATCCCTCGATATCCCGGAATTATCGATCTGGCACGTCGGCACTGTCCAGCGACGGGTGTGGTTCAGCAACCGGCGTTGCCGGCGGCTTCACAGAAACTCGTACTCCAGCTGCGCCAGCCAGGTTCCGCGGGGCGCCGCGTCGTTGAGTCCGAGCACGACGCCTACCCGGTACTCGAGGTCGCCCGTGGTGCCCGGAACGTGCCATTCGCCCGCCACGATCGGGCCGGCCTGATAGGCAGAATCGTCGGGACGCACGTAGGCTTCGAACCCCGGGCGTAACGTGCCCGAAACCGCGTAGGTCACGGAGTAACTCGAGCGCAGCTGGTACTGGCGATTGGCCCCTGCGCCCAGCTCCTTCTCCCAGATCAGGTTGACGCGCCAGGTGAGTCGTCCGCGGTGCTGTTCGAGCAGCGGCCCGAATTCGACCGCGTCCGGTTGGCCTGCGACGGTCTGGTGCTCGTAGGAGGCCAGTAATCCGAGGTCGGCCCAGAATTCCCCGGGCGGCGTGAGCTGCAGCGTGTTCTCGAATTCATACCCGACCAGCCGTCCGCCGCTCCCGGCGTCCTGTTCGTAGCGCGCGAGGTACAGCTCCGGCTTCCACCAGCCGATGAAGGCGTGGGCGATCGAGAATTCCGCGGCGCGGCTGCCGGAGTACATCGCGCGGGAATCCTGGTACTGGTAGCCGCGCAGCTCCAGCTCGGTCTGCGACGCCTGGACCTGGGGTGAGTACACGATGAAGTCGTCGGCTCGACAGTCCGCAACGGACAGCACCAGCAGCATCGCTGCCGCCACACCAGTACCGCGAGGTGCTGGCCAGGCGTGCATCAGCGCGCCCGCCGGCGCATTCCGGCGATCAGCAACAGCAGTGTTGCGACGTAGAACAGCAGCTGGATGCCTGAAGGACTGGCGTCATAGCCGATCAGCAGCCCAAGCGTCCGGCCGCCCAGCGATCCGTTCGCGAGCAGGCCGGCCGTGTTCCAGAGCTGGCTGCCCCAGGCCGGGAGCAGGTCCGCCTGGACCAGGAAGCGGGCCGCGGTGGAGGCGAGCCCGGCTGCCAGCAGCACCAGCATCCAGTTGGTGACGGTGAAGAAATGTCGGATCGGGATGCGCATCAGCCCGAAGTACATCGCCAGGCCGACGAGCGATCCGCCGGCGATGCCGAGCGCGATGCCGCCAATCAGTGCCGGTGCGCCGGCACCACCCAGCGCCATGCCGTCCAGGAACAGCACGACCTCCGAGCCTTCGCGCAATACCGCGAGCGCGATGACGAACAGCAGCACGCGCAGCGAGCTGCTCCCTGAGCTCACGGCGCCGCCCAGCGCATTCATCCGGGCGCCCAACTCGCGAGCGTGGCGGGACATCCACAGCACGTGCCAGCCGATCATCACGACGGCGGCCAGCAGCACGCCGGCATTGAACAGCTCCTGGCCGGCGCCGCGGGCGAGTCCGGAGATGTAGCCCGCACCGGCAGCGACCAGTAGCGCCCCCGTGAGCCCGAGCACGATGCCGGCAGCCACGTAGCGGCCGCGGCGTAGCACGCCGCGCGTCGCGGCGCACAGGATCGCAATGATCAGCGATGCTTCCAGCACTTCACGGAACACCAGCAGTGCGACGGCGGCCATGGGCTCACTCCGCGATCAGGCGGCCTTGGGCCGTATCGGCGTGAAAGTCGCCGAAGAATCCGTAGCGACCGGCCTTGAGCGGACCGACGAACACGGTGATGGCTTGGTGCGGCAGCACGACCTTCTCGCGTCCGAGATCCGTGCTCTCGAATTCCTCCGCGGTCGGATCGTCGTTGCGCACGGTGATCCGGAATCGGGTACCGGCCGGAACGTGCAGCTCGCTCGGAACGTAATGGTGATTGCGTAGCGCCAGTACGTACTCAGGCAGGTCGTCCGCCTGGCCCGGAATCGCATAGAGAAGAATCAGTGCGCAGCGGAGCGCCAGGATGCCTCTGGCCAGTATCGTGGTCGATTCCATATACGAATGATACTCATTCGCATTTATAAGTCAAGGCGAGCTCACACGAATCCTGAACCCGCGGCCGCAGCTGAGAGTCCTAGAGCCTGGCGCGACTGATCGACCCATGGAGCCACCCGGTTGGCCGCAGAGACCAGTACAGTACGAGCGCTCGATTCCCAAACCATAACGCCATCAGGATCCAGCTTGAGCTTCGCTGCACCCCGCCGACGGCGCGACCTGTGCCGATGAGCCAGCTCCTGGGCCGTTGCGCCGGGGCTAGCCTCGCTGGCGTGCTGCTGCTGACGGGCTGTACGGTGGGCCCGGACTTTCACCGCCCGGCGGCCCCGCACGTCGCGGACTACACGGAGACGTCATTGTCGGTCACGGCCGCGACCCCCGACGTCGCCGGCGGTGCTGCGCAGCGCTTCATCAGTGGCGGCGACATCGCCGCGGACTGGTGGACCCTGTTTCATTGCGCGGCACTCAATGCGCTGATCCAACGCGCACTGGAGCGCAATCCCGACCTCAAAGCCGCGCAGGCGGCGCTGTCCGTGGCCAATGAAAATGTCCTGGCGCAGCGCGGCGTGTTCTATCCGGCCGTCGCGGCAGGTTTCTCGGCCAGCCGGCAGCGGCAGTCCGGCGAGATCGCTCCGACGCCCAACTCCAACACCTTTCTGTTCAACCTGTTCACGCCGCAGGTCAGCGTGTCCTACGCCCCGGATGTGTTCGGTCTGAACCGACGCACCGCAGAATCCCTCCGTGCCGAGGCGCAGGGCGTGCGCTACCAGATGATCGCGACCTACACGACACTGACCGCCAACGTCGTGGTCGCAGCGATACAGGAGCGCGCGCTACAGGCGCAGGTCGACGCGACCCTGCAGCTCATCGAAGTCGATTCGCGCATGGTCGACATACTGCGCTACCAGCTGTCCCGGGGTTATGCGAGCCGGCTCGACCTCGCCGCGCAGGAGTCGCAGCTGGCGCAGGCGCGCGCAGCGCTGCCGCCGCTGCGCCGGCAGCTCGCGCAGACTCACGACCTGCTGGCGGTGCTGGTGGGGCAGTTTCCGAGCCAGGCCCCTGCGGTGGTGTTCGCGCTCTCGAGCCTGCAGCTGCCCGAGCAGTTGCCGCTCAGCCTGCCTTCCGCACTCGTGGCCCAGCGCCCGGACGTGCTGCAGGCCGAGGAGAATCTGCATGACGCCAGCGCCCGGATCGGCATCGCGGAGGCGAATCGCCTGCCGAATATCGTGCTGACGGCGGATGCCGGCAGCACGGCGCTGGCCATCAACCAGCTGTTCACCTCCGGCACGGGGTTCTGGGGTGTCGGGGTGGCGGCCGGCGCACCGCTGTTCCAGGGCGGGGCACTGCTGCACGCGGAGCGCGCCGCGAAGGCGGTCTATCTGCAGGCCGCGGCCCAGTATCGCAGCACCGTGCTCGCCGCGTTCCAGAACGTCGCGGATACGCTCAGCGCGCTGGAGCAGGACGCCGAAGCATTGCGGACCGCTGCCGCCGCCGCGGATGCCGCCAGAGTGACGCTGGATCTCGCGCAGCGGCAGGTACAAGACGGTTACTCCGGTACGCTCGCGCTGTTGAATGCCGAGCAGGCCTGGCAGTCGAGCCAGATCAGCCTGGTGCAGGCGCAGGCCGGCCGATATGCCGATACCGCGGCGCTGTTCCAGGCGCTCGGTGGCGGGTGGTGGCATCGCACGGATCTGGGCCATGAAACTGGGCAATGAAAAATAGAGACCAACACGTGGCGCGCGTACGCGCAGTGGGTACCGGTGCGCTGGCGCTGGCGGCAATCCTGTGCCTGGTCGCCTGTGCGCCGGAGCCGCGGTAGCAGTCCGCCAGCGACATCCGGCGCGGCAGCAAACGTGATGCTGACGCCGGCACAACGGCAGAACCTGCGGCTGTACACCGTCATGCCGTCACGGTTCCGCGAGACCCTGGAAACCTCCGGGGCAGTCGATTTCGACGGCGATCAGGCGACCAGCGTGCTGGCGCCGTTCTCCGGCCCGGTGTCGCGGCTGCTGGTGCTCCAGGGCGCGAAGGTCCACAAGGGTGATCCGCTGGCGGAGGTGGAATCTCCTGACTTCGCGACCGCCATCGACACCTACCGCAAGGCACTCGCGACCGCGCACACCAACCGCCGGCTGGCCGATCTGGACCAGGACCTGCTGCAGCACGAGGGCGTCGCGCAGCGCGAGGCGGAGCAGGCCGAGACCGATGCCGTCAATGCCGAGGCCGATCGCGATGCCGCGCTGCAGGGTCTGGTGGCGCTTAACGTGGCGCCGGAGACGATCCGGGATTTACAGCAGGGTCGCCCGGTCGCGCACGCCGCAGGGATGATCCGCGCGCCGATCGACGGCACCGTGGTCGAGCGGCTGATCACCCCGGGGCAGCTGCTGGAGGCCGGCAGCACGCCGTGCTTCACCATTGCGGACCTGTCGCGAGTCTGGGTCATGGCGCGGGCATTTGGCGGCGATGTCGCCGCGATCCACTCGGGCGATGCGGCCGAAATCGTGACCGGCAGCGGTTCCGGAAATCTCGGCGGCCGGGTCGACAACATCTCCGCGCTGATCGATCCCGACACCCGATCGGTGATCGTGCGCGTCGTGGCAGACAACCCGCACGACCTGCTCAAGAAACAGATGTACGTGCGCGTGCTGCTCCATGCCGGCCAGGAGCGCAGCGGGTTGCTGGTGCCGGTGTCCGCGATCCTGCGCGATGACGAGAATCTGCCATTCGTCTATGTCGCGCAGCGTGACGGCAGCTTCGCACGCGCACACGTGACGCTGGGGTATCGGGCGGGCGAACAGGTGGACATACCGGCCGGCATCCACCCGGGCGACCAGCTGGTCGTCGATGGGGGCATCTTTGTCCAGTTCATGCAGAATCAATGAACGAGCCCGTGCCTGCCTCCGCTCCGACGCCGCGCCGCCCGTCGCTGATGAACCGGATCGTCAGCGCGTCGCTGCGGCAGGGCGCGCTCGTGGCGCTGCTGACCCTGATGCTGATCGGCGGCGGCGCGCGCTCGCTGGATCGCCTGCCGGTCGACGCCTATCCCGACCTGTCCCCGCCGCTGGTCGAGCTGATCACCCAGTGGCCGGGTCACGCCGCCGAGGAGGTGGAGCGCCTGATCACGGTGCCGGTCGAGCTCGGAATGAACGGCATTCCGCACATGACCACGGTCCGGTCGATCTCGCTATATGGACTGTCGGACGTCATTCTGACGTTCGAGAACCGCACCGACAGCTATTTCGCACGCCAGCAGGCCTATAACCGGATCACCGGACTGGCGCTGCCGGACGGCGTGGCCCCGGCGCTGTCACCGCTTTCCGCGCCTTCCGGGCTGATCTACCGCTACGTGCTGCAGAGCTCCGACCGTACACCGATGGAGCTCAAGACCTTCGAGGACTGGATCGTCGAGCCCCAATACCGCTCCGTTCCCGGGGTCGCGGACGATTCCGGTTTCGGCGGCGGGACCATGCAGTACCAGGTGCTGCTCGATCCGGTCCGGATCGCGGCGGTCGGACTGTCGGTCCAGCAGGTGGAAAGCGCGCTGACCGCCAACAACAGCAATGCGGGCGGCGGCTTCTACTCCCAGGGCGGACAGTTCTACTACGTGCGCGGCATCGGGCGGCTCACGACGCTCGAGGACATCGACAACGTCGTGCTCGCCGTGCACGACGGCACCCCGGTACTGGTCAAGGACGTCGGCCGGGCCGTGATCGGCATCGCCCCGCGCCTCGGCGAGTTCGGCTTCGAGCACCAGGACGATGCCGTCGAGGGAGTCATCCTGCTGCTCACGGGCGAGAAGACCCAGGATGTGCTCAAGCGGGTCGAGCAGAAGACCCGGCAGCTCAACGAAGAAATCCTGCCCCGGGATGTCAAGGTGCTGCCGTTCTACGATCGCAGCGACCTGATCGCGCTGACGACGCAGACCGTGGAGCGCAACCTGCTGCGCGGCATGCTGCTGGTGCTGGCGGTGCTGATCTTCTTCCTCTACGACGTACGCGCCGGATTGATCGTGGCGATCACGATTCCGCTGGCGCTGCTGTTCGCGTTCATCTGCCTGGACCTGCAGGGTGCGTCCGCCAACCTGCTGTCCATCGGCGCCGTGGACTTCGGGATCCTGGTGGATGGCGCCGTGGTCATGGTGGAGAACATCTTCCGGCAGATCGCGCTGCGGCGAGGCAGTTCGTTCACGGTGCTCGAGATCATCCGCGACGCCGCCGCCGAGGTGGACCGCCCGCTGTTCTATTCGGTAGCCGTGATCGTCGCCGGTTTCGCGCCGATCTACGTGCTGGCCGGACCGTCCGGGACGCTGTTCAAGCCGATGGCGGACACGATGGTGTTCGCGCTGCTGGGCTCGCTGCTGGTGACGCTCACCCTGCTGCCGGTGCTGTGTGCGTGGTTCATGCGCGCCGGCGTTCGCGAGCGCCGCAATGCAGCCTTCGAAGCCATCAGGTCGGTCTACACGAGGGGCCTGGATTTCTGCCTCGCACGGCCGTGGCAGACGACCCTGGCAGCGGCCGCGCTGCTCGCCGGCTCGCTGCTGCTGGTCCCGGGAATCGGTGCGGAATTCATGCCGCACCTCGATGAAGGGGCGCTGTGGGTGCGCGCCACGATGCCCTACACGATCTCGTTCGACGAGTCGGCCCGGATCGCGCCGCGGGTGCGCGAGATCCTGCACTCCTTTCCCGAAGTGACCACGGTCGCCTCGGAGCTGGGCCGACCCGACGATGGCACGGATCCGACGGGGTTCTTCAACGTCGAATTCTACGTCGGCCTGACCCCGTACTCGCAGTGGACCGGCCCCTATCGCAACAAGGCCGGATTGATCGAGGCGATCAATCACAAGCTCGAAAGCTTTCCCGGAATCACCTTCAACTACACGCAGCCGGCAGAGGACGCGGTGGACGAAGCTGAAACCGGATTGAAGAGTGCCCTGGCCGTGAAGGTGTTCGGAGCCGATCTGGAAACCCTCGAGCAGAAGGGCAAGGCCATCAAGCAGATCCTGGGCGGCGTGCGCGGCATCCGCGACGTGACCCTGGTGCGGGAACTGGGCCAGCCGAGCCTCACCATCAGGATCGATCGTGCCCGAATCGCCCGCTACGGACTGAACGTCGCGGACATCAACAGCCTGATCCAGACCGCGATCGGCGGTGACGTGGCGACGCAGGTGGAGCAGCAGGAGAAGCAGTTCGACCTCGTGGTGCGGCTCGATCAGCAATACCGGGACAGTCCGGAGGCGATCGGCAATATCCTGGTGGCAACTCCAGGCGGGCAGCAGATCCCGCTCAAGGAGTTCGCTGCCATCGAGGTGACCAGTGGCGCGTCATTCATCTACCGCCAGGACAACTCGCGCTACATTGGCGTGCAGTTCTCGGTCGAGGGACGCGACCTGGCCGGTGCGGTCGGGGATGCCATCCGCCAGGTCAAGGCCGGGGTCTCGCTGCCGCAAGGCTACCGGCTCGACTGGGGCGGGGAGTACACGGAATACACGGCCTCGCGCGGGCAGCTCGGCGTGATCCTGCCGCTGACGCTGGTGCTGATCTTCCTGCTGCTGTTTGCGCTGTACGGAAATTTCAAGTTTCCGTTCATCACGGTGCTCGGCGTGGCGCTGTCGGCTCCGGTGGGCGGCATCGTCGCGCTGTGGATCACCGGCACGCCGCTGTCGGTGTCCTCCGGCATAGGGTTCCTGGCGCTGTTCGGCGTGTCGGTGCAGACGGCCGTGGTCTACATCTCGTATGTCAATGAACTGCGGAACCTGGGCACGCCGCTGGCCGAGGCCACACGCCAGGCCGCGATACTGCGCCTGCGGCCGATCATGATGACCGCGCTGGTGGCGGCGCTCGGGCTACTCCCGGTGGCGCTCGCCACCGGGGTCGGTACCGACACCCAGCGGCCGTTCGCGCTGGTGATCGTGAGCGGGCTGTTCACGCGCCTGCTGATCAGCGTGTTCCTGATGCCGGCGCTCTACACCCTGGTGGCGCGCGATGACGACCGCCTGCAGGTGTGATGGGCGCGAGCGCAGGCCGGGTCAATCGGAGACGTTCGGCTTGAGCCCGCTCGCGTCCCCACGCGTCAGCGCTGGGGCGCGCGCGGATGCCGACGAGTGCGCCGGCTGCGGATGCGTCGCGCGTACGGGCAGGGCGGGGAGCGGACTGACGCCGTACGGCAGCAGCCGATCCGTCTCCGCCTTCACGACCGCGTAGCATTCGCAGCACAGCGCTTCGAGCTTGGATCGGTCCAGCACCGTGATCTGGCCGCGCTTGTACCGGATGACGCCAAGGTCCTGCAGGTGGCCGGCCGATTCCGTCACCCCTTCGCGGCGCACGCCGAGCATGTTGGCGATCAGTTCCTGCGTCATCGTCAATGTGCTGGTGGGCAGCCGGTCCAGGGACAGCAGCAGCCAGCGGCACAGCTGCTGATCGATCGAATGGTGGCGATTGCAGACCGCGGTCTGCGCCATCTGGGTAATCAGGCACTGCGTATAGCGCAGGATGACGACCAGGAACTCGCCATGCCGGTCGAATTCCGCCTTCAGACGCGGACGCGGCATCCGGTACGCGCTGCCGGCACTCTGCACGACCGCGCGGCTGGGCGTGCTTTGTCCGCCGAGGTACAGGGAGACGCCCACCAATCCTTCGTTGCCGACGACGGAGATTTCGGCGGAGGCACCGTTCTCCATCACATAGAGGAGCGAGACGATGGAATTGGTCGGGAAGTAGACGTGACGCATCGAGTCGCCAGCTTCGTAGAGCACCTCACCGAGTCCGAGAGGTACCAGCTCCAGGCTGTCGGCAAAGCTGCCGAGCACGGAGGGCGACAGCGCCCGCAGGAGATGGTTCTGCTTCGGGCTGTTGGGAGCGGAAATTGAGGCCATCGGATCACCGGGCGCATGGCAGTGCAGCGACACTGAGGCAGATATCCTGACGTGATCGCGACGCCGGCTCGGTGCGATACCGCACCGATAATCGCGTAGCACCGCTGCGAATCAGATCCCCGCGGGCGCGTCGCGCGCCAGTATGGCGTCGGTTCCGGCAGCGTCCGGGGACTGGAGTACGAGCGCGTACCCCAGCTTGGCGGCCACCCGGAACGAGCGGTGATTGTCGCGGTGAATGATGCATACGGTACGACGCGACAGGAAGTGCTCATCGCCCCACGCAACGACGGCCTGCAGTGCCTCGGTCGCGTACCCCTGGCCCTGCGCCCACGGGGCAATCACCCAGCCGAGCTCCGGCGTCCCATCCAGGGACAGCGCCAGGGGTCGCTTGAAATCCGCGAATCCCAGCTCACCGATGCAGCGGCCGGAGCGCTTCTCTTCGACGGCCCAATAGCCAAATCCCAGCAACGCCCAGTGTCCGCGATAGCCGAGCATCCGCAGCCAGGTGCGCTGCGGCGAAGACGGCTCCCGAATGGTGTAGCGAACCACCTCCGGTTCCGACCAGATCGCGGCGCAGTCCTCGAAGTCATCGACCTCATGGCCCCGCAGGCGCAGGCGCTCGGTGGCCATGGCGGGAGCGGCCGTGAGCTGGCCGGATCGCGTCAGCGATTTCATGGCAAGGATGCGGCGCGATGCGCTGGTTGGCCCGGGTTCTGCAGCCTGTACTCCGGTCCTTGGTCGAAGACCTAATGAGCGAACACGGACAGGTCGAAGGCCTGCGCCATCGCTGCATAGCCCGCATCGCCAGGATGCAGATGGTCGCCGGAATCGTACTCGGGTCGCAGGCGATCCGGATGCGCCGGATCACGGGTCGCCAGGTCGAAGTCGACGACGGCGTCGAAGGCACCGCCGTGGCGGATCCAGTCATTCACGGTCTTGCGGACGGCCTCGCCGTCGGGTCTCGCATAGGGTGCGCCCTCGTAGGGTGGCACCGTGCCGCCGGCGATCTTGAGTCCGTGCGTGTGCGCGCGTTCGATCAGTTGCCGGTAGCCTCCGATCAGCTCATCAGCCGTCACTGGATCGATATCCGATCGTCCGATGTCGTTGATGCCGAGCAGTACCACGACCCAGCGGGCCCCGGCCTGGCCCAGCACATCGTGATCGAACCGCGCCAGCGCGCTCGCCCCGGTCTCCTGGTGCAGCAGGCGGTTGCCGCCGATCCCCATGTTCGCCACCGCGATCCTGGAGGTACGCGCATCGGAGCCGAGCCTGCGGCTCAGAACCGCCGGCCAGGAGCGATCGGTATCCGGCGTCGAACGCCAGCCCTCGGTGATGGAATCGCCGAACGCGACCAGCACGGAGGCGGTGGGGGCCGCCACGACGTCGATGCCGGCGAGCCAGTAATAGTTTGGCGTCAGGATCGGATCGGCTATTTCCGTGGCACCGGTCTGATCCCCCGACTTCGATACGTAGCTGGTGTGCACGCCGTTGTGCGCCGATGGCATTCCGGTGTCGCCTGGAAGGTACAGGCTCACCGCGACATCCGCCTGCGCCGGAAGCGTCAGCGCCACCGGATCGCTGACCAGCACCATGCCGGGACCGATGCTCACCTGGGCCCTGCCATTGAACAGTACCGGATGGTCCGAGCCCGGCACGATCGCCGACCCCGACTGGCGCAACGCGACGTGTACGCCGCCGATCAGCACCTGGCCGCTCTGGAACGGGGCGTTGAGACGGATCCGCAGCCGGCTGCCCGCAATGCTGGTGTGCGCGATCATCCGCACCGTCTGGTCATGGAAACCGTGACGCATGATCTCGAACGCAGCCGGATCGATGCCTCGCGGCGCGCTGGCCGCCAGTGGCGGCGTTGCCGGCGCGGCTGGCGCGGCTGGCGCGGCGGGCATGGGGGGAGGGGTGGCCGGCAGTGCCCGCGGAATCATCGGCTGCGGATCGGTCCAGGTCGTGACCCAGTGTTCGGTGGCAGCCCCGGCGCGAGTCGTGGCCAGTATCGTCAAAGCCAGGACGTAGCAGATTTTCATGCAGACGTTGCTCTTGGAGGTGGCGCGGCGCCGGTATCATAGGGAGATGGCGCTCCGGGCACCACCCTGTCCACCGCATCGCGCCGTCTACCGCAGGACCCCGTCCACCGCATGAAACTCGCCATTCCAGACCGCGACTTCGCCGGCTTGATCTTCGACTGCGACGGCACGCTCGCCGATACGATGCCGTTGCACTATCGCGCGTGGACCCGGTTGCTGGACGAGTTGGGCGCGCCGTTCCCGGAGGAACTGTTCTACAGCCTCGGCGGCAAGCCGAGCGCCACGATACTCGAGCTGCTGCGCGATCAGCACGGCGTCACGGTGCATGACGTGCCGGGGGCCGCCGCGCGCAAGGAAGGCTATTTCCTGGACCTGCTGCATGAGGTGCGACCGATCGAGCCGGTGCTGCAGTACGCGCGCGCATGGCGAGGCCGCCGGCCGCTGGCGGTCGCTTCCGGCGGATACCGCAGCAACGTCGAGCTCACGCTCGAGGCGATCGGCATCCGCGCCTGGTTCGACACGCTGGTGTGTGTCGAGGACTACGAGCACGGCAAGCCGTTTCCCGACGCGTTCCTCGAGGCGGCCCGGAGGATGGGGGTGCCGCCCGGGCAGTGCCTCGTGTTCGAAGACAGTCCGCTCGGTGTGCAGGCCGCCGAGGCGGCAGGCATGCAATACGTGCTCGTACCCCGGACCTCAGGCTAGCTGGCGCCAATGCGCACCGGCCCCGGCTACTCGATGTGACGGTGGTTCGCCAGCGTCGCGGACAGCAGGTCCAGCTCCAGTTCGATGCGTCGTCGGGCTTCATCCTTGAGCTTGCCGTCACGGTGCAGCGCGTTGATCAGATCCCGTTCGGCGCAGATCAGCAGGTAGTCGATCTCGTCCGCGCGCTGCGAGGGTGCGTGACTCTCCTCGTGCCGGCGTTGGAAGTGCTTGAGTCGCGCGTGGTACTGCGCGCGCAGGGGTGCCACGACGGCTTCGGGCAGCGTCCGCTCCACGATCAGCTGATCCAGGCGCTCGAGCGCGGCTTCGATCGCACGACGCCGCACGGTCGTCTCCTCGAGCAGGTCGGCCTGCCGCTCGTGCTTGCCGGCATGGGACAACCCGAGCCCGCGGACCAGGCTCGGCAGGAGCAGGCCCTGGCCGACCAGGGTCACGAGGATCACGGCGAAGGTCAGCAGGATGATCAGTTCGCGATCGGGAAAGGGCGCGCCGGTGCGGGTCGCGAAGGGTATCGCGAGCGCCGCCGCCAGCGAGTCGATCCCGCGCACACCGGTGAAGGCGAGCAGGAACGGCCAGGTCCAAGGGGGAGCCGGATCGGCGCGCGCGATCGCGGTCGACAGCCGGCGCGGCAGATAGGTCGCCGGAAATACCCACAGGAAGCGGGTCACGATGACGGCCACGCAGACCACCGCGGCCGAACTGAGCAGCAGGTGGGTCGCGAAGCCTTGCGTGCCGAGGAGCAGGGCGCGGGCCTGCAGTCCGGTCAGCAGGAACAGGATGCCCTCGATCAGATAGGTGGTGACGTCCCAGAAGAAGATGCCCTGCAGGCGTGTCGCGGCACTGATCAGCCGCGGACCGTTCCAGCTCACGTACAGTCCGCATACGACGGCAGCCAGCACGCCGGATCCGCCCAGGAAGTACGGCGGCCAGTAGGCAATGAACGGCGTCAGCATCGACAGCAGGACTTCGATCTGTGGGTCATTGACCCAGCGGCGCAGCCGCAGCAGCACCCAGCCCACGGCCAGTCCCCAGAGCAGCTCTCCGACGACGATCGCGGCAAAGGTTCCGGCGGCCTTCTCGATCGAGAAGCTCCCGGCCACGACCGCGGCCACCGCGAAGCGGTACAGGATCAGCGCGGTCGCATCGTTCGCGAGCCCTTCACCCTCGAGTATGACCAGGATGCGCCGCGGGATATGCATGCGGCGCGCGATGGACAAGGGCGCTACCGCATCAGGCGGCGATACGATCGCGCCCAGCACGAAGCCCACCGCCCACGGCAGGCCGAGCAGCCAGTGGGTCGCGGCGGCGGCCGCGACGGTCGTGAAGGCCACGCAGCCGACCGCGAGCAGCGAGATCGGGCGCAGGTTGAAGCGGAACTCCCGCCAGCTCATCTGCACGGCGGAGATGTAGATGATCGGGGGCAGGACCAGCAGCAGCACCAGCTCCGGCGCGAGCTGCACCGTAGGCAGTCCCGGCAGTAGTGCGAGCAGTACTCCGGTCAGCACCAGCAGGATGGCCGGCGGAATCTTCCACCGGTTGGCCACGATGCCCACCGTGGCGATGATGCCGAACAGCATCACGACGATCAGGATGGTGTGGCTCATCAGGTCGCGGCTGCAGCGCGCAGGGCGCGGAGGTGGCGATGGCGGTGGTGATCGGGATCCGCGGCGGTCATGGACCGATCTTGCCACGCATCATTTCGGGAGGGTATCCGGACTGGGTTGGCCACGGCTGGCCGCGTCACTGTGTGTTGGCGTACAGACCCGCGGGCCGCGCGGCGCGAGCATACGTACCGGTTCCGGTAAAATCTCAAGGACAGCTTCATGAAATCGCTCATTCTTGCCGCGGTGCTGGTTGCGGGCGCAGCCTGCGGATCGATGGCTCTGGCCGACTCGCCGGCGGATTCCGATTCCTCGCATCCCGGGACATTCGTGAAGGACTCGGTCATCACTACCAAAGTCAAGGCGCAGCTGGCGGCCAAGCACATGGCAACGCTGACCGACATTCAGGTCGACACCGACAATGCCGGCGTCGTATGGCTCAGCGGAAAGGCGCCGACCCAGGACGCCAGCGACCTGGCAGCGTTGATTGCGAAGGACACGGGCGGCGTGCGCAGCGTTCACAACAGGATCGTCGTGCAACCCTAGCCTGCCCGTCGGCTCGCCGTCTGGCGCGGAGTCCAGGCGGACGATCTGATAGCATCGAGTCCTGCCCGAATTGCCCGGCTGTGCCGGGCAGGGCAGGCAACCGATGCATTCCTGTCCCCACCGTCCCCCATGTCCAGGCTGTCCGCGCTTCGGTGAGCCAGGCATTGCGACGGCGGCCTGCGCGACGCTCGACGCACTCGCCGGCGCGCACGGGCTGCCGCCGCCCGGCGTCGTTTCCGGCTCCAGCAGCGGGTTCCGCCTGCGTGCGCGACTCGCGATCCGCGGGCGCGTGGGATCGCCGAAGCTCGGGCTGTTCGAGCTGGGCACGCATCGGGTCGCGCACATTCCCACCTGCAGCGTCCAGCATCCGCTGGTCAACCGGGTCGCCGGCGTGGTGCGGCGTGCGCTCGTCGATGCGCGCGTCACCAGTTACTCGGAACGGGTGCACCAGGGTCTGGCGCGCTACCTGCAGGTCGTCGTCGAGCGCCGTTCGCAGACCGCCCAGGTGGTGCTGGTCGCGAACTGCAAGACGCCCGAGCCGCTCGCCGCATGTCTCGATCTGATCCGCGAGCGGCTGGGTCCGGAGCTGCACAGCCTCTGGTTCAACGCGCAGTGCGAGCCGACCAATACCATTCTCGGTCCGGAATTCCATCATTGGTATGGTCCGGCCAGCGTCGTCGAGAGCTTCGGCGGCCCTGCCGTGCACTACACGCCGGGTGCCTTCGGGCAGAGCAACCTGGAAATCGCCGAGCGGCTGATCGAGCACCTGCGCGGCGAAGTTCCCGTCGGTGCGCGGATCGCGGAATTCTATGCCGGCGTGGGCGCGATCGGCCTGTCGCTGCTACCGCGCGTCGGCGCGCTCGGCCTGAACGAAATGAATCCCCATTCGCTGCAGGGGCTGGAACTGGGGCTCGCCGGACTCGAGCCGGCCGTGCGGGCCCGTGTGTCGGTGGTGGCCGGTGCAGCAGGTGCGGCGCAGTGCCTGGCTGCCGGAGCGGAGGTCGTGATTGCGGACCCGCCGCGCAAGGGCCTGGACGGCGGGCTGCTCGAGCAGATCAAGACGGATCCCCCGCAGCGCCTGCTGTACGTCAGTTGCGACCTCGATTCGCTGGTCGCAGACACCGCTGCGCTGGTCGGAGGCGGGCGGCTCCGCCTGAGTGCGCTGACTGTCTTCAATCTGCTGCCGTTCACCGATCACGTCGAGACCGTCGCGCGCTTCGAGCACGCCTAGCCGAAAGCCTGCAGCCCCGTCTGCGCGCGCCCGAGTATGAGCGCATGCACGTCGTGGGTACCCTCATAGGTGTTGACGGTCTCCAGGTTCTGGGCGTGCCGCATCACGTGGTATTCGCTCTGGATGCCGTTCGCACCGTGCATGTCGCGCGCGAGCCGCGCGATGGCCAGCGCCTTGCCACAGTTGTTGCGCTTGATCAGGGACACCATTTCCGGCGCCGCGCGACCGGCATCGATGAGCCTTCCGGTCCTCAGGCAGGCCAGCAGCCCGAGTGCGATATCCGTCTGCATGTCGGCGAGCTTGGCCTGGAACAGCTGCGTCTGCGCGATCGGCCGGCCGAACTGCACCCGATCGAGTCCGTATTGCCGCGCCCGGTGCCAGCAGTCCTCGGCCGCGCCCATCACGCCCCACGCGACTCCGTATCGTGCGAGGTTCAGGCAGCTGAACGGTCCTGAAAGGCCCTGTGCGCCCGGCAGCAGCGCTTCTGCCGCGACCTCGACTCCGTCCATCACGATCTGCCCGGTGATCGATGCGCGCAGCGAGAGCTTGCCGTGGATGGCCGGGGCCGACAGGCCCGGCAATCCCCGATCCAGCACGAAGCCGCGAATGGCGCCGGCGTGCGCGGAGGATCGGGCCCACACGACGAACACGTCGGCGATCGGGCTGTTGGTGATCCAGGTCTTCGATCCGGTCAGTCGATAGCCATTCCCGGTCTGCTCCGCGAGCGTACGCATGCCGGAAGGATCGGAGCCGGCGTCGGGTTCGGTCAGGCCAAAGCAGCCCACCAGGGTCCCGGCCGCCAGTCCGGGCAGGTAGCGCCGGCGCTGGGCCTCGCTGCCGTACTGGAAGATCGGGTACATCACCAGCGAGGACTGCACGCTCATCATCGAGCGCAGGCCCGAGTCGACGCGCTCGATCTCCCTGGCAGCCAGGCCATATGCGACCGCCGAGCAGCCGGAGCCGCCGAATTCGGCGGGCAGGGTCATGCCCAGCAGCCCCAGCTGCCCGAAGCTGCGGAACAGCTCCGGATCCGTACGCTCGTGCAGGTAGGCTTCCGCGATGTGCGGCTGCAGCCGCCCTTGCGCGAAGGCACGCGTGGAATCACGGACCAGGCGTTCCTCTTCGCTGAGCTCCGCGTCGAGGAGCAGCGGATCGCTCCAGTCGAAGGCCGCCGATAGCGTCATCGTGCTTCACTCCCGAGGCGAGCGCCGGCCGCCGCATCGAGCGCAGGCCGCGCGCGCGACAAGGTAACACGGGCCGGTGATCGGGTGATCAGCCAAGCCGCTGGCCCCGCGGCGCGGCCGCGGTGGTCCCGTACAGGGTCGCAGTGCGACGCTGGATCTAGGGCGCCAGCTGCGCGGAATGAAACTCGGTGAGGACGGGCGGCACGACGTTGAAATCGGTGTAGCGGACCCACAGCGGACGGATGCGCAGGTACATGATCCCGGGGAGCTTGGAGCGGCGGCGGCCATCGGGCAGATCCGCAAAGTAAGCTTCCTTGAGCCGTTCGAGTTCCTCGCCGCCCGGATACTCGACGACGCCGTCGAGCTGCACGGTGCGCTCGTCCCCGACCGTCATGCCGCCGGCGACGAAGGCGAGGCGGGGATTGTGCCGCAGGTTCGCGATCTTGCGGGTGTTCTCGAAACTGTCGAAGAAGATCTCGAGCCGGTCGGAGACGATGTAACCGACCAGCGCCGCCTCGGGCGTGCCGTTCGCGCCCTGCGTCGCGGCGACTCCATAGCGATGCAGCCTGAGGAAATCCACGATGGCTTGCTTGCTGACCGGCATATCGACTCATCCTTGAGGTTGGGAAGGTGAATCGAGTGTATGGGAGCGTTCTGAATCCCCGACATCCGTAAATTCCGACGGCAGAGCGTGGCTTGTACGCAGCATGCCGCCCGCAGGCGCTGTCCCTGTAGCCTGGATGCTGGCGCCGGCTCCCCGGCTGCCGGTCAGCCTGCTATGGCAACTCGTCGAAGTTGCCGATCGCGCGGGCGTCCGGCGGCGCGGACGCGTCGGTCTCCCGCCGCACGAGGGTCGCCTGCAGTCCTGCTGCTCCGGCAGCTTCGATTTCGCGCGGATGGTCCGAGAGAAACAGGATGCTGCGTGCCGGCGCGCCGATGCGGCTCGCGATCGCCCGATACGATCGGCTATCGAGCTTCGAGCCCATGGTGGTGTCGAAGTGTCCCGCGAGCAGCGGCGTCAAGTCCCCGTGGGTACTGTGTCGGAACAGCAGTCGCTGCGCCTCCACGGAGCCGGAGGAGTAGACATGGATCCGCACTCCGCGCTGATGCCAGCGGCGGATCGCGCGCACCGCGTCGTCGTAGAGGTGGCCCTGCAGTTCGCCGCTGTGGAATCCCTGGCGCCAGACCATGCCCTGCAGCGTCTTGAGGGGAGGGTGCTTGCGGTCTTCGTCCATCCAGCGCAGCAGCACCGCGATCGCCTGCGGCGTGTCCAGTCGGTCATCGCCTTCCGTGTGACGCACCTGTTCCAGGATTCCAGCGACGGCGGCTTCGTGGGCATGGACGTAATCTGCCAGATGACGCCGTGCGAACGGGAACAGCTGCTCCTTGACGAATGCAAGACTGCTGATCGTCCCTTCGATATCGAGAACGACAGCGTGCGGCTGGACCGTACTGGTCACGCCGCCTGGCGGACGAAAGCCGGGAAGCGGCCAGCGATCGCGTCGCCGGTGAATCGGGCAACCCAGCCGTCCGGTCGCGTGAACAGCCGGATCACGGTGAAGCACGGCGATGGACCCATGTCGAACCAGTGGCGCGTGCCGGCCGGTACGGCGATCAGGTCGTTGCGCTCGCACAGCAGCATGAAGACCTTGCCGTCCAGGTGCAGGTAGAACACGCCCGCGCCCTCGACGAAGAAGCGCACTTCGTCGTCATCATGAACGTGCTCGCTCAGGAATCGGCGGCGCAGCTCGGCCCGGTTCGGGTCGTCGGGCAGGCAGCGCATCACATCCACCGAGCGATATCCGCCCTCGCTGATCAGGCGCTTCACGTCCCCGTCATAGGCCTGCAGCACCGCCCGCTCGTCCGCGGCGGGTGGCAGCACGCTGGCGGCATTCCAGCGCTCGAAGCGCACGCCAACCTGGCGTAATGACTGCGCGATCCCGGCGCCGTCCTGGCTGTCGAAGACCGGAGCAGACGGGTTGTCATCGGCGTAGACCGTCAGTCGGCTCACCCCGCACCTCGACGTGGCAGCTGCAGCTGCTGCAGTTCGCAGGCCATCAGATGTTCCATGGCCTCTACTATGCGCTCGGCCTCAGCGATCGTGCCACCCCAGGCATAGATGCCATGGCCGCGGATCAGAACTGAGTGGGCCGGCGACGTTGTCCGGAGACGGGTCAGCATGAGCCGCGCCAGGGCTTCCGTGTCCTGGGAGTTGTCCAGGATCGGCACCACGACGCGCGCCTCATGCGTGCCGATCCCCGGGAACGCCTTGAGCATCTCGTAGCCTTCGAGTGTCAGCTCCGGTGTGTCCGCCAGATAGCGGGTCAGTGCCACCGAGGCAACCGAATGGACATGCAGCACGGCGCCGATATCGGGATACAGCTGGTAGAGGGCGGCATGCAAAGCTGCCTCGGCGGACGGCGCGCGCTTCTCCAGCGCGCGACCCTCGAAATCGATCAGCATCAGGTCCGCGGGACCCAGACGCCCCTTGTGGGCTCCCGACACGGTGATCGCAATGCGCTCGTCCTCCACGCGGGCGGAATAATTGCCCGAGGTGGCGGGCGCCAGGCCACGCGAGTCCAGGCGCTGCCCGACGGCGATGAGCTCCGGGATGGCCAATTCGAGCGGTCGCAAGATGGGCATCACCAGCCAGTCAAAGAGGAACGCAGCGCCGGCGGCAGGATTGTATCGAGACGGGCAAATCGGGGAGCGCCGTCGGAGGCACCAGCGACGCCAGCGTGGGCGACATTTCTAAATGGCTCCTGCAAGCCTGCTTCGCATAATGTATATTATGTTAAATTATGGGCCAATCTAACTAACTGAATAAGGCCTGAATGCGCTCATGGATCAAACGAGAATGCTCCTCTGTCGCCGGCACCAGCGCCAGGCGCGTGATGAGGACCGAACGTTCGACGACTCCAAGTGTCGCGGCCGCGCGCGCAAACTCCAGATCCTTCTCACGCCCGGCGGCGAGCTTACTCAATACAACGTCATGCGGTTCCATGCAGCGTGCCACGATGCGGCCGACGGACACATCTATCGTGCGCCCCTGCCAGCCCTGGGGCGCGTAGCTGGGCGTCCGAATCGACACGCCTTGTGCGTGATAGCCATGTTCGACGTCGAAAGGACTGGCCTCGCCGATTACAAAGGAGATCTGATCGGCCAAGCGCTCATCCTCGTCGTTCGGCGGGATGATATCGACATCGCGAGTAGCCGTGAGCAGCCCTTCGGGCGGATCTGGCAGCGCGGCCAGGATAGCCGCCGAACCGATGACAAATACTTCCCTCAGTGCAAAGCGCTCGCCGACTTCCAGGATGATGTGCTGCAACTCACGGAGGCGCATGGTTCGAACGCGCACGCGTCGATTCGAAGATGCGTCGCCGATCCTGAGGCGAGACGAATGCGCTTAAGGGGGACTCTTTGCGCAACGCGTCCGCAATTTCCGAGGATTCGGTCATGACACGCACGATCTCGACCAAGGGACCTTGCAATAGCTCTAGCCAGCGATCGTGGTAGCGGCGTCCGTGCGGATTGACGGCACGCAGCTTGGAAAGCCGTTCGAGGGCTTGCAGCCGCAGTTCGGGTTCACGCAAAAATCGCCTAGCAACGCTTTCATGCATACGACGCGAGCGCAGGACCGCGAGGTCGGTTCGCGTCCTGGAATGGTATCGCGTGGCCCGAGCCCGACCCTCGCGTGTGATCACACCCCGCATGCGCAGCGCATCGAGCGTTCGCCAGAGTGTCGGCTGGCTGATACGCGGGCGCAGCTGCACGAGGAGTTGCGGCGCGCTCAAGCCCTCACCGTGGAGCATGAGAAGGTCCAAGATCTTGTTCTCGAGCGTCATGTCAGTCGCCGAACTCATGAAGTCATTTCATGAATAGATAATGAATAGATTATGTACGCCTTTTTCGGCTCCTGTCCAGTGGCACCGTGCTAAAGGCGACGCCCGAAGTCGCGGCACACCGGGAGGCGGGTAATCATGGCGCTGGCACCGTGTGCAGCGGCGCCGCGAGTTCCTGGCTCAGCAGCTGGAGTCCGCGGTCCTTGAATCCCGCGTGGGCGTACAGTCGTCTTGCTGGGGATTCGACGAGGCTGGTCTCGACTACCAAGGCGCGAACTCCACGATCCATCGCCTCCCCGTGAATTGCGGTCAGTAGTGCGGTCGCCAGCCCGCGTCGTCGCGCTTCGGGCCGGACGAACAGATCGTCCACGAAGCCACGCAGCCCGCCGTGCTCCATGCTGTAGCTCACCGTCAGCACCGCGTAGCCGGCGGCCTTGCCGTCGATCTCGACCATGAGCGCAATCCCGCGTTCGGGTCTGTCCACCGGGGCGGGTCATTGGGAGCGTCGGAGACAGTTTCGTACTCATGCGGGGCTCCCGATGACGTTCGTGGCGCAATTATCGCCTTTACACTCCTGTTCTACGGGACTATTGTCCCGCGCGGTATCGGTCACACGGGGTCGCCAAGTGAGCAGTAGCACGAGCGGAAATCAACGCTGCGCAGATCGCAGCCGCGCGTCGGCTACCTAGCACTCTGGTATACCCCGAGTGCCTGCCCGCCGAACGCGGGAGGCGCTAGCGGCGCGAAACTCTCCATTCGCGCCGCCCTTGATCCTCGGCCTTCGCAGCTCTCGCAGAGCCGCCATGGATGCGGCTGTGCCGCTCAGTTGGGTGCCCTACGGCACGGCTACCGCTCGCAGCGATCCCGTCACAGTCTCGAGGAGACAGACGATGGTCAGGCTGCTCAGGAGCATCGCGGAACACCCCGGGGTCAAACAATTGGGTCCGGGCCTGGTGACGGGCGCCGCAGACGACGACCCGAGTGGCATTGCCACCTACTCCCAGGCGGGCGCGCAGTTCGGCAACAGCATGCTGTGGACCGTGCTGCTGACGTATCCGCTCATGGTCGGTATCCAGATGATCAGCGCTCGCATTGGATGCATCACCGGTCGCGGCCTGGCGGCCAACATCAAGGCCGTGTTTCCGCGCCCCGTCCTCCTTGGCATCGTCGGGCTGCTGTTGGTCGGCAACACGATCAATATTGCCGCGGACATCGCGGCCATGGGTGAGGCGCTGCGGTTGATTCTCGGCGGCTCCGCGCATTTCTACTCCGTTGCTCTCGGGGTGCTCTGCCTGCTGCTGCAGGTGGCGCTGCGCTACGAATCCTACGTCGGATACCTGAAATGGCTCACGCTGGCCTTGCTGTCGTACGTCGCGGTGATTTTCACGGCGCATGTCTCCTGGAGTGCCGTCCTTCACGAGGCGCTCATTCCCGGCTTGGTGCTGAACCACGCCAGCATCACGATGATCGTGGCAGTGTTCGGTACCACCATCAGCCCGTACCTGTTCTTCTGGCAGGCCGCCCAGGAAATGGAAGACCTGCGCAGTCTCTCGACGCCTGACGGCGGTGGAGATCTCCTGCCGCACGCCGAGGAAGTCGCGCGTCGCCACCTGCGCCGGATTCGCCTGGATACCTACCTTGGCATGGGCTTTTCCAATTTCATTGCCTTCTGCATCATTCTCAGCACCGCCGCAACGCTGCACATTGCTGGCATCACGAATATCCAGACCTCGACCCAGGCGGCAGAGGCACTCCGGCCCCTCGCCGGTCCCGCGACGTTTCTACTCTTCAGTCTCGGGATCATCGGCACCGGAATGCTGGCGGTTCCGGTACTGGCGGGTTCCGCCGCGTACGCGGTGGCGGAGAGCTTCGAATGGCGGTCGGGGTTGGACCGGACCATGCTCGAGGCGCGTGAATTCTATGGCATCCTCGCCGTTGCGACCGTCGGTGGTGTCATCCTCAATTTCACTCGAGTCGACCCGATGCGGGCACTCCTTTGGAGTGCCGAGATCAACGGTGTCATCGCGGTACCCATCATGGCCGTCATGATGGTGCTGGCGTCCCGGCGGGACATCATGGGACGCTTCGTGGTTCAACCAGGATTGCGGGGACTCGGATGGATCGCGACCGCCGTGATGGGAATCACGGTCGCGGCGATGTTTTCAACCTAGGCGATCGTCAGGGCGTCAGCGTCACGAGCGCGCCGTCAATCGTACCGTTGGAATCCAGGGAGATTCTCCATACGGTCGAACCCCCCTGCTGCTTGACTTCATAGCTATCCCAGCCGGCCTGACCGACGCCCCGAAATGCGATGGACTGTACGGGTCCGAAGCCTTGCACGAGGGCCTCTAGCTTCGGCAACTGCTGCCGTGTCGCCGCCGCCAATTCGGGTGTCATCTCGGAATAATTCGGCTCGCCGGCGAGGATACCGGCGACAGTGCGGCGCAAGGCGGCTTCGCTGCCTGGCGTCGCAGTCTGGCTCTGGATCCTGGCCGCAAGATTCACCGCATACTGATTTGCCGTGCTCGCGTCGATGCGCGGCATGGTGATGTCCCGTCCGCCCTGGTGCAGAATCAATGAGCGCACGGTGCCTGGCGGATCCGACACGAAGCTGATCCGGGCATCGACCACCTTGAAGAAGAATTCCAATGGACCCTGGGCGTAGATTCGAAACCGCGGCTGCCCGGTCAGTTGCGCGAACAACCCGGGTCCCTCCCGCGAGATCGTCATGACGCTGGCGCCGCGAAACTGATAGGTGCCGACATACGCATCCAGGGTTGCGGCATCCAACGCCATCTCCTGGTGCGTGCTTGCGCTCGCGTCGCCGCCGTTGGGCGGCGTGACTTCGGCCGCGACCGCGACCAAGGTCAGCGACAGAAATCCCAGTGCGGCGGCCGTAGCGCGCCACCCATCTGCCGGTTGCTTGACCATGAGCCGTATCCTCCGCATTCCCGGGCCATATCAGCCATGCAGGTCGTCGATCCAGCGCACGAGTTCGGGGCTCTCTACGGGGTCGATATCGAGGTTGTATACCAGTCCAGACTGCCCGCTGCGGGCCAGTACACAATGCAGCTGCAGGTCCTCGCTGGCGTTGATCTCCTGATGCGGCACGAACGGCGGTACGTAGATGAAGTCCCCCGCCTCCGCATCGGCGACGAACTCGAGCCGATCACCCCAGCGCAGTCGCGCCACGCCCTTGAGGACATAGATGACGCTTTCCAGATCCCCATGATGATGCGCGCCGGTCCTGGCCTGGGCATCGATCGTCACGGTCCCAGCCCATAGATTCACCGCTCCGGTGCGCTGCGTCGTGATCGCGGCCCGTCTGTGCATTCCCGGCGTTTGCGCCGTGTTGCCGTCCAGCTCGCCTGCCCGAACTACTCTTACGCCGCCGCTTCGCCACCGGTCGATCGGGTTACTCATGACTGGCTCCCGCGGCTTCATCCACCGCTCAAGGTACAGATCAGGTGCAGGACGCACTCGCCGTCCATGCGTTCGGTGAGTGCGTGAACCTCGCGGCTACCGGCAAAAAAGTGGATGTGAGGTCGGATGCCATCCTGTTCGTCGATGATCCGGAAACGCGTGCCCGGGAACCGCAGGATGTCTGCCACGGGCCTGGCATCTCGAGCCGGTTGACGCCGATAGACTAGTCCGAAGCCCGATCGCCATCAAATCAAAGTCCTCCCGGTCCATTCGCCTGCTGCGGGGCAGTGATAGACTGACCTTCATGACGCTCAAGCGAACGCAGTGGCACGAGGGAACGGTCGTCGTGCTCGAGCACGTGTCGAAGCTCCTGAAGGGCAATCCCCTGGGAGATCCGCACGTGCGTCGCCTCGCGGTCTGGCTGCCGCCGCAGTACGACGCCGCACGCTACCGTGCCAGGCGCTTCCCCATGCTCATGGACATGGTGGGATTCACGGGCTCGGGCCTGTCGCACGTCGCCTGGAGGAGCTTCAGCGAGAATGTGCCGGAGCGCGCGGCGCGCCTGGTGCACGAAGGCCGGATGGCGCCGGCGATCATCGTGTTCCCCGATTGCTTCACGGCGCTCGGTGGCAACCAGTACGTGAATTCCTCGGCCATCGGACCGTACGCCGATTACCTCATCGATGAGATCATTCCATTCGTGGATCGGGAGTTCCGAACCCGCGCTGCGCGCGAATATCGGGGGTGCTTCGGGAAATCCTCCGGCGGTTACGGGGCGATCATCCATGGCATGCAATACACGTCGACCTGGGGCGCGATCGCGGACCACTCGGGTGATGCCTATTTTGATTACGTATACTGGTGCGACTGGCCCAACACGCTCAACGAGCTGGCAAAGCACCGGGCGCGAGTGCCGAAATCCACCCGTTACGATGTCCTGAAGATGCAGCGGGGCGCCGACCGCGGCCGCGATGACGGGCGCGTCGCCCGCTTTCTGGCCGCCGTGTGGAAGAAGCCAAAGCTGTCGTCGGCCGAGGTCCACGCGATCATGAACCTGTGCATGGCAGCGACCTACGACCCTGATCCCAGGGCACCGAATGGGTTCAGGCTGCCGTTCAATCTCGAGACCGGCGAGGTCATTCCGGAGCGGTGGAAGGTCTGGCAGCGGCATGACCCCATCCGCCTCGTCGAGCGTTATGCGCAGAACCTGCGAACGCTGCGGGGCATCTATCTCGACTGCGGATCCCGGGACCAGTACCAGATCCACTACGGCATGAGAATTCTCTCGAAGCGCCTGCAACTCGCGCGTATCGAGCACCGCTATGAGGAATTCGACGACGACCACTCCGATATCGATTACCGGATGGACGTGTCGCTGCCGTTCCTGAGCAGGGCGCTGCGGTAGGCACTCGCCAGCAGTCCCCGGCCCTGCCGCCACCACAGGTACTCGTGGATCCAGCGATCGCCGGTCGTGTGCTGGTGCTGCATCCCGAGGCCCGCGGGGGCCGGAGTGAACCTGATTCAGTACGACCTGGGCAGCCCAAGGACGCGCTCGGCGATGTAGCACAGGATCAGCTCACGCGAGACCGGCGCGAGCCGCGTGAGCACCGCCTCGCGGAAGTAACGCTCCACATGATATTCGCTGGCGTAGCCCATGCCGCCGTGGGTGCGCACGGCCCGATCCGCGGCATGGAACGCCGCATCGGCGGCCAGGTACTTCGCGGCGTTGGCCTCGGCACCGCAGGGTTTGCCGGCATCGTACAGTTCAGCTGCGCGCAGCATCATCAGTTCCGCGGCGGACAACTCGGCCCAGCTCTCGGCGAGCGGGTGCTGGATGGACTGGTTCTGTCCGATCGGGCGATTGAAGACGACGCGATCGTTGGCGTATTGGGTGGCCTTGGCCAGCGCGCGTCGTCCGATGCCGATCGCAGCCGCCGCATTGAGGATCCGTTCCGGGTTCAGGCTGTCCAGCAGGTAGCGGAATCCCTTGCCCTCCTCGCCGATCCGGTCCTCGACGGGGATCGACAGCCCGTCGATGAACAGCGCATTGGAATCGACGGCATGGCGCCCCATCTTGTGAATCAGCCGTATTTCGACGTGGCTGCGGTCCAGATCGGCGTAGAACAGCGACAGCCCGTCCATGGGCCTGGCGCACTGCTCCACCGGCGTCGTGCGGGCGATCAGCACGATCTTGTCGGCTTCCTGTGCGGTGCTGGTCCACATCTTCCGGCCGTGCACCACGTAGTGGTCTCCCTGCCGGACCGCGCGCGTGCTGATCCGGGACGTGTCGAGTCCGGCATCCGGCTCGGTCACGCCGAAGCAGGCGCGCTGTTCGCCCTTGATCAGCGGCGGGAGGAATCGGGCACGCTGCTCGGGTGTACCGTGCACGACGATCGCATGCGGCCCGAAGATATTGATGTGCACCGTGGACACGGCCGCCGCGACGCCGGCCGAGCACGCAATGGTCTGCATCATCAGCGCCGCTTCGGTCACCCCGAGACCGGCGCCGCCATATTCCGTCGGCATCGCGATGCCGAGCCACCCCGCTTCGGCGATCGCGTGGCTGAACTCGTGCGGGAAGGTCCCGGTCTCGTCTTTGTCGCGCCAGTAATCGTCATCGAAGCGATCGCAGATGGCTTTGACGGCGTCGCGGATCGCCTCCTGATCGGGGGTTCTCGCGAGTGGAGTCATCAGGTGCTCAGTCAACGGGGTGCTCCCTCGGTATGCCGGTCCGTTCCGTGCGCGCATCGACTTCGGCCAGCAGCGCCGCCGGTACGCGCACCCTCATCTCCAGCGCCATCGGCGCGTAGGCCTTGCCCTGGGGATCGATGCGCAGCGAGGCCATGCCGCCCCCGCCGAGCGCCTGCTCGAGCAGGAAGTTGAACGCATGCATCCCGGGGGCCTCGAAGCGCCGGACGGGGCCGGACACCAGGTGTCGGAAATGTTCCGCGATGCGTTCAGCGGTGACTTCGCGGCGCAATACCGGCACCCAGGCCGCATCGCGCGCGATCAGCGCGATGTTGGAGCAGTCGCCCTTGTCGCCCGAACGTGCTAGCGCCAGGCGGATCAGCGGGACTTCGGTGGTATCGGCCTCCGCACCGGCCTCGGGGCTGGTCGCGACGCTGGCGGCCGCGAGCGCGGGATCGGTCAGCGGTGGTATCGGCGCGGTGGGCGGCATCGGCGCTCCGGCGGGAATGCTCACTTCGAACTCGGTGCCGCCGGATTCCTCGAGCGCGGTGCGCAGCGCTACCCTCGGCGGGGGCAGTCGTGCCTTGTCGACGTAGAACGTATAGAGCCGGATCAGCGGCGCAGGTTTGGGGCGGCCGGTGTAGATCCCGGTCGTGCCCGGCGCGAACGAGATCCCCACCGACCCCAGTTCCCGCGCGAACAGTTCCAGGCACCGGGCGTCCGGGTGCGCCACCACCAGCCGCAGCAGCACCTCGCGCGTGGCGCGCGTGCGCGCATGCGGACCGTAGGATGCTTCGGCGCCCAGTGCCTCGATGTGCGTCGCAGTGAAATCCGGCAGGTTGGCGCTCCGGAAGGCGACACGCGTCCGTTCGATCAGCGCTTCCGCGGTTCGCTCGGCCTTGGCCGCGGCCTGCGGTCCGACGATCGAGACGCTCGCCACGGCCCGATAGCCGTCCTGATACGTGGCCGACACCTTGTATTGATCACCCGGGGCCCGGCCGCGCGCGCCCGTCACCTGCACGCGGTGCGGGCCCTGCTGCTCCAGCCGTACGGCGGAGAAGTCCGCCACGACGTCGGGCAGCAGGTAGGCGGCCGGATCGCCGATCTCGTACAGCACCTGCTCGGCCACCGCGCCGGGGATGACCAGTCCGCCGGTGCCACGGGGCTTGGTCAGCACGAAGCTGCCATCTGCCCGGCACTCGGCAATCGGGTAGCCGATGTTCGCCCAGTCGGGCACCTGCTCCCAGTCGGTATGCAGCCCGCCGCAGGCCTGCGCGCCGCACTCGAGCACATGGCCGGCCAGACTGCCGGCCGCGAGCAGATCGTAGTCCTCGGGGCGCCAGCGGAACTCATGCATCAGGATGCCGAGCGATAGCGCGCTGTCGACGCAGCGGCCCGTGACCACGATGTCGGCGCCAGCGTCCAGCGCCGCCTGGATCGGCAGCGCGCCGAGATACGCATTGGCGGTGAGCAGGCGGGGTGGCAGCGGCGCCCCCGATACCGCTTCGCGCGTGCCTTCGGCGCGCAGCCGGTCCACGAGCGGCAGCACGTCATCGCCCAGCACCGCCGCCACCTTCAGGTCGAGCGCGAGCTCGCGGCACACGGCCAGCAGCGCCGCCTGGCAGCCGAGCGGATTCACGCCGCCGGCATTGGACACCACCCGGATGCCGCGCTGCTTGATCGCGACGAGCTGGTCTTTCAGGTAGGCGATGAAATCCGGCGGGAAGCCCGCTTCGGGAGCCTTCATGCGCGCGCGTGCCAGCAGCGACATGCTGACCTCGGCCAGATAGTCCATGATCAGGTAATCGACGGGTTCGCGCAGCAACTGCGGTATCGCTCCGGGACTATCGCCCCAGGCACCGGAGGCTCCGCCGATCCGCACCACTTCCCGCGCGCCTGGCATGGCCTACTCGAGGGCCCAGCGTGGCTTGCGCTTCTGCGCGAACGCCGCGAGGCCCTCCTCGGCATCGGCACTGCGCGACACCAGGCCGATCTGCGCCTCGGCGTACGACAGCGCGGCTTCGAAGGACATCAGCTCCATCGCGAACATCACCTGTTTGCCGCGACGTACCGCCGACGGTGAGCCTGCCTTGAGCTTCTCGAGCAGCGCCTCGACCCGGGCGTCCAGCGCGCCCGCGGCGGCGATCTCGTTGACCAGGCCCATCCCGGCGGCGCGCTGGGCGTCGATCAACTCTCCGGTCAGGCAAAGCTCGGCGATATGCCGTCGGTGCATCATCGAGCGCAGCAGCACCAGCACCTGCATCGGAAACACGCCCACCTTGACCTCCGGCAGGCCGAAGCGCGCGTGCTCGGCCGCGACCGCCAGGTCGCACAGGCCCAGCAGGCCCATGCCCGCGGCCACGCACGCACCGTTCACTCTTGCGATCAGCGGCACCGGGCAGCGCCGCACCGCCCGCGCCAGCCGGCCGAAATCCGTGGTTGGATCTTCCGGCCCGGCCTGAAAGGCATTGGTACCCTCTGTGAGGTCCGCACCGGCGCAGAACGCCTTCTCGCCGGCTCCGCTCAGCACCAGTGCGCGAATCGACGCATCGCTCGAGGCGATCTCGACCGCCGCGGTGATTCCGGCCAGCACCTGCGCATTGACGGCGTTGCGGCGGGACTCACGGTCGATCCACACCCACAGCGCATTCGCGCGGCGCTCGGTGCGTACTTCCGGCTGCGCCGCGCTGGTCACGGCGCCGCCGGGTCGGGCGGCACGGCACCGGGAAACACCTCGCCCTCGTGTTCCCCGAGATTGGGGGCGAGGCGCTGCAGCGACACCGGCGAGCGGCTGAAGTGCAGCGGGAAGCGGCAGTGGCGCAGCGTCCCCTCGGTGGGGTGCTCGATCGTCTCGAAGAAGTTCACGGCCTGCAGATGTTCATCGACCAGCAGGTCCTCGATCGAGTTGACCGCGCAGGCGGGAATGTCGGCCGCATCCAGCAGCGCCAGCCACTCGGCGTTGGTACGGCTGGCGAGGTGCGCGGCGAGGAAGCGACCGATTTCCTCGGCATACTGCGTGCGGGTCTCCTGGGTCGCAAAGCGCGGGTCGGTCCGCGTCAGGTCCGCCGATCCGACCAGTGCGCAGAACTCGCGCCAGTGGCGGTCGGGATAGACGACGATCGACAGGTGGCCGTCCCGGGTCGGATAGGGTCCGCGCGTGCGGGACAGCAGCCGCCGGTAGCCCATGCTGCCCTGCGCGGGCACGAACGCGGCGCCGCCGATGTGATCGGCGAGCACGAACTGCGCCATGGTCTCGAACATCGGCACCTCGACGAACTGGCCTTCTCCCGTCCGCTCCCGATGGTAGAGCGCACTGGTGACGGCGTTCGCGACGTGCAGGCCCACGGTCCGGTCGCAGATGTTCACCGGCGCATAGCGCGGCGTGCCATCCACGGCCCGAAACAGCCCCGCGATGCCGGAGGCGGCCTGCATCAGGTCGTCGTAGACCGCCTTGCCGGCGCGCGGTCCTGCGGAGCCATAGCCGACGGCGGCGCAGTAGATCAACGCGGGATTGACGCGGCTCACGCTGTCGTAGTCGAGGCCGAGGCGCTGCAGGCCCTGCGGCCGGACGTTGGAGACCAGCACGTCTGCCTGGCGCACCAGCGCCATCACGCGGGCCTTGTCCGCCGGGGACTTCAGGTCGAGCACGACGCTGCGCTTGTTGCGATTGGCCTGCAGGTACAGCGGCCCCATGCCGGGGTGGCGCCACGGGCCGATCCAGCGAAGCGAATCCCCACCGCTGGTCTCGATCTTGATCACGTCCGCGCCCAGATCGCCCAGCATCTGCGTCGCCGATGGTCCCATCACGACCGTCGTGAGATCCAGCACGCGCACGCCAGCGAGGGGTCCGGTGGCCGCCGGGACTGCGAGACTCCAGAGCGCGTCGGCACGGTCATTCGCCCGGTCCCCGCCCTCGCCGCCCCCTGCGCCGGCGCCGCCGGACGGCGCCGCGTCCACTGACTTGGACATGGATTAATTTCGCTATCGCGAATTTATTTTCGCTATGGTGATCCTACGCCGAATCCGCCGGCGTCCGCAACCCTGCGCGCGCAGCGGACGCCGCCTCAGTCGCTGGCGGCCTGGTACAGCGCGAGTCGCCGGCACGCCTCCCGCAGCACTCGATGGCTCCGCGCGCTCATGCCTGCACCTCCTTCATCGCGGCGGCCTCCTGGCGGCCGCCGACGACATAGAACACCACCGACACCAGCAGCGCCAGGCAGGCGACCCCGATCTCACCGCCGCGAAAATCGCCGGTCCGGTCGCGAATCAGGCCGATGGCCCAGGGCGTGAAGAAGCCACCGAGCACGCCGATCGCGCTGATCGCCGCGATGCCGCCAGCCGCCGGAGCGCCGCTCAGGAACGTGCCGGGGATCACCCAGAACGGCGCCACGAACGCGAGCGTGCAGGCGAAGGCCACCGAGACGGCGGCCGTCTCGAGCACCGGGTCGCCCAGCAGCATCGCGAGCAGCAGCGCCACGCCGCCCACCAGATTGGCCAGGGTGGCGTGACCCAGGTGCTCGGAGCGGGCGTCCGAACGGCGACCCCACCAGATCATCGCGAGCAGCGCGAGCAGATTCGGAATGGCGACGACGAAGCCGGTCTGCAGGTTGCTGAGTCCGAATCCCTTGACGATCTGCGGCAGGAAGAACGTGATGCCGTTCATCAGGCACGCGTTGCTGAACCACATCCCCGCCAGCAGCAGTACCCTTGGGTTCATCAGCGCCTGCGCCAGCGAGTAGCTACGGCGACGCGCGAGTTGCCGATGCTCATCACCCAGCGTGCCCGCGAGCCAGCCGCGTTCCGCCGCGGTGAGCCAGGTCGCCTTCGAGGGATCGTCCTGCAGGTAGCGCAGCACGATCGGTGCCAGCACCAGCGCCGGTAATCCCTCGACGATGAACAGCCATTGCCAGCCGTGCAGTCCGAGCGTGCCGTTCAGTGACAGCAACGCGCCGGAGAGCGGCGCGCCGATGATGCCGGTGATCGGAATGGCGGCCAGGAACACGCCGAGCACACTGCCGCGCCGCCCGCGGGGGAACCACAGCGTGAGGAAGAACAGGATGCCGGGGTAGAACCCGGCCTCGGCGGCCCCGAGCAGCAGCCGCAGCACATAGTAGCTGGTCGGCCCGCTGACGAAGGCCATGGCCACGGCGCACACGCCCCAGCTCGCCATGATGCGCGCGATCCAGCGGCGCGCCCCGAACCGGCACAACAGCAGGTTCGAGGGCACTTCGAGCAGCGAGTAGGTGATGAAGAACAGGCCGGCACCCAGCCCGTACTGCGCGGCCGACAGTCCGATGTCGGTGTTCATCTGCAGCGCGGCGAAACTGATATTGACCCGATTGAGCCACGCGACCAGGTAACAGAGCATCAGGAACGGCAGCAGCCGTCGTGTCAGGCGCCGCAGCAGGCGCTCCTGGGCCGCCGTCCCGAAATCCGCTACACCGGTCGGGGCCGGCGAGTCCGAGGGGGCACTCGGCGTCATCGCACTGGGCTCATTGGCGTAGGTTCCCATGGGACGGGGCGCGGGCCGGCCGCCTGCTCGATGCCGGAATGTGCGCGATCACGCATCCGTCGTCAAGAATTCGTTGCGCCACCGCGAAAAGTTTTTTAAGTTAGCGAATGCTTCCGGCTTCGGTGTGACAGGACAGGGTACGCGTTCCCGCGCATGAAGATTCACTCCACGGCGCTCACTGCCCTGCTCTGCCTGGTCGCGAGCGTGGCCGCGGCCGCACCGCTGCCCCACCTGGTCGAGAAGGATGGGCGCTTCGCGCTCTTCGTCGATGATGCGCCGTTCCTGGTCCTCGGCATCGAGGATCTGACGATGGGCGACTGGCCGACACGCGCCAACGTCTGGCCGGCGCTCGCGTATCTGCACGTCAACACGGTAGAGATCGCAGTGTACTGGCAGGACTTCGAGCCGCAGCCGGGACAGTACGACTATGCGGTGATCGACCGGCTGCTGGACGAGGCGCGCGCGCATCAGGTGCGACTGATTCCGTTGTGGTTCGGCACCTACAAGAACGGTCGTCCGCACTACATGCCGGACTGGATGAAGCGCGACCCCGTGCGCTATGCGCACGCGATCGACGGCAACGGCCAGGCCGTGGACTCACCTTCCCCGTTTGCCACCGCGTCGCTGGCAGCCGATGAGCGCGCGTTCGCCGCGCTGATGGCGCACCTGAAGGCGGTCGATCCGCAGCGCACCGCCATCATGGTGCAGGTCGAGAACGAGACCGGTAACTGGAATGCGGTGCGCGACTACTCGCCGGCCGCGCAGCGCGCGTTCAACGCACCGGTGCCGCCCGAAGTGCTGCGCGCGCAGCATGTCGCGGATTCCGCGCACGCACCGAACTGGGAACAGGCCTTCGGGCCCGACGCGCAGGAGTACTTCAACGCGTGGGCCGTGGCGCGCTACGTCGGACAGGTCGCTGCCGCCGGCAAGGCCGTCTATCCGCTGCCGATGGTGGCGAACGCGGCGCTGCGCAATCCGTTCCATCCCGGGCCGCCGGGCGTACGCGGCGCCCCCGGCGCCTACGAGAGTGGCGGACCCACCGACAACGTGCTGGACATCTGGAAGGCCGCGGCACCGGCCATCGATATCCTGGGGCCCGACGTCTACCAGCGCGACCCGGCCGCCTACCTGAAGGTGCTGCAGCTCTACCACCGCCCGGACAACCCGCTGTACCTGCCAGAGACCGGATGCGCGGACTGCGCGCGCTTCCTGTTCGCAGGTCTCGGCCTGCAGAGCATCGGTTTCTCACCGGCCACCGATGTCACGCGGCCGGTGCTGCTCGGCATGCAGGCGGGTATTGCCGCACAACAGGCCGGCGACCCGGACGCCTGGGTCGACTACCGGCCGGTCGCGGAATTCCTGGACTCCTGGGGCATGGATTTCCGTCTGCTCGGGCCGATGCAGCGTGGCATCGCGCAGCTGAATTTCGATGGCAGGCTGCAGGCGGTCGCCGAAGAAGCGGGCAAGCCGACCGTAGTGCTGCCCTTCGGCACCTGGAACGCCGAGATCACGTGGGGCACGCGCACCGGAGGTTCCAATCCCCCGGCTCCCAATCCGCGTCCACTGGGCCGCGCGCTGGTGGCGCAGCTGGGGGAGAATGAGTTCCTGGTGACCGGTTACTACTGCCGCGTGGATTTCCGTCCCGCTGGCATCGCCGGCACCGAGGAAGTTCCGTCAGCGCTGATCGGCGGGACCTGGAAGCACCGGCAGTTCCTGCGGGTCGAACAGGTGCTCTGGCAGGATGGCGCGTTCGAGCGGGTTCGCACCTGGGCCGGACGCGCCGGGGAGACCAACGGTCTGTACTTCGCCGAGGAGCCGGTCGTGCTGCGGGCCTCGCTGGTGACTTATTGACGCCCCCGTGATCCCTGCTCGATATCCGTTCATTATTAAGTAATAAGTTATTAATAAATAAACAATATATATCAGTGATCCGCGTCAGGTAACGGGCATCGGCAGTGCTAGGGTCCACGCCCCCGGGCGGAACCATTCCGGCCGGCCCGGTTCGAACACCGGAACATCGCGGCCGGTCCGGCTGCCAGCATTTGTCACCACATGCAACCGGC
>CAWIQV010000062.1:0-36270 GCA_963838275.1 uncultured Gammaproteobacteria bacterium
ATGTCCTGTTCGACGGTCTGGTACTTGCTGGTCGCCGCGGATATCGAGCGCTCGGCCGAGAGCCTGCGCCGCGCGCGCGACGCGCACGACGCGGCGCTCGCGAGTCTCGCGCACCTGGACGCGCAGCGGTTCGGGCTCGAGGAGGAGCGCGAGCTGCGGCGCAGCCAGGCGGCGCAGGCGCGCGCCCAGGCACAGCACGCGCAGCTCGAGCTGCGCGATGCGCTGGTCCGGCTCGAGAGCCGGCGCTCGGGCGAGGCCTCCATGGCCGAGGCCCTGGCACGCATGACGGAGCGGCGCGCCGAGCTGCAGGCGCACCGCGCGTCGCTGGCCGCCACGCTCGAGGCGGCCGATGCGCCGATCGCCGAGCTGGAGCAGCAGCTGCAGGACGCGCTGGCGCGGCGCATCGAGGTGGAGACCGAACTCGGCAACGCCCGCCGTGCGCTCGAAGCGTGCGAGCAGGAGCTGCGAGCGCTGGACGAGCGGCGCGCTGCGGCCGAGCAGCTGGTGCAGCAGGCGCGCGAGGCGATGGAGCGCGCCCGGTTCGCCGCCCAGGAATCGCGACTGCGACGCGAGGCGCTGCTCGAGCAGTTCGCCACGACGCAGTGCGTGCTGGAGACGGTGCTGCAGAATCTCGCGCCCGAGGCCCAGATTCCGCCGTGGGAGCAGCGCCTGGCGGAGCTGCGCACCGACATCGAGCGGCTCGGTCGGTCAACCTCGCCGCGATCGACGAGCTCAAGGAGCAGGCGGAGCGCAAGAGCTATCTGGATCGCCAGTTCGCCGACGTCAGCGAGGCGCTCGACACGCTCGAGCAGGCGATGCGCCGCATCGACCGCGAGACCCGTACGCGCTTCGACGACACGTTCAACCGCGATCAACGCGGGACTGGCAGGAGAAGTTTCCGCGGCTGTTCGGCGGCGGTCACGCCTACCTCGAGCTGGTCGGGGAGGATCCGCTCGCCGCCGGGCGTCGCCGTGATGGCGCGTCCGCCCGGCAAGCGCAATAGCAGCATCTCGCAGCTCTCCGGCGGCGAGAAGGCGCTGACCGCCGTCGCACTGGTGTTCGCGATCTTCGACCTCAATCCCGCGCCGTTCTGCCTGCTCGATGAGGTCGATGCGCCGCTCGATGAGCACAACGTGTCCCGGTTCTGCGATATCGTGCGCGAAATGTCCAGTCGCGTGCAGTTCATATTCATCACCCACAACAAGGTCACGATGGAAATGGCCTCGCAGCTGATCGGCGTGACGATGAACGAGCCGGGCGTGTCGCGCCTGGTCGCGGTGGACATCGACGAGGCGGTCCGACTGGCCGCGGTCTGAGAGATCCGGGACGGTCCGCACATGGCAGCGCTGCGCTGGATTCTGCTCGGGATCGGATTGCTGTTCCTGGCCGCGCTCGCGGCCTGGGAACTGCGGCGGCCGCGGCAGGCCGCGGAGCGCGGCGAGCCTGCGCTCGGGTCCGCGGGCGAATCCGGCGCCGCGACGGGCCAGGCGGTTGGCGCATCGAGCGGCGCGCGGCAACGGGCGTCCGCGCCGCCGCGCGTCGACCTGCCGCCACTCGAGCCGGAGATTCCGTTCGCGCCGCGGCCGCTGGAACCGGACGGCGGCGGGGTGGACGCCGCCGGCGACGGGGCCACGCCGCCGGCGATACTCCCCCCGGAGCGGGTAGTGCGCGTGCAGTGGCCGCCGGATGCGCAACGCTGCGTGCTGGCCCTGCGCGTCGTGCCGACGGGTGAGGAGCCGCTGGCCGGGCGCTCGGTGCGCCAGTCCCTTGGTGCCTGCGGCTTCGTGCACGGCGCCCTGCAGATCTACCACCAGCCGGCAGAGGATGGCCGCGCGCTGCTCAGCGCCGCGAGCCTGCGCAATCCCGGCACGCTCGACCCCGCGACGATGGATTTCCAGCGCTTCGCAGGCCTGAGCCTGTTCGCCGTTCTGCCCGGACCACTGGCCGCGAGCGCCGCGCTCGATCACCTGCTGCACACCGCGCGCGATCTCGCGCAGCGGCTGAACGCGCGATTGCAGGACGAGCACGGCGCGCCGCTCGATGCCGCCCGGCTCGAGAGCCTGCGGCGCACCGCGCAGGGGCTGTCGGGGCCGGCCGCGCCCGCGGAGCCGGCTGGGTGACGGCGGCAGCGCAGCGGCGCATCGCCGAGCTGCGTGCGCTGATCGGTCAGTACGACTACCGCTACTACGTGCTGGACGATCCGGCCGTTCCGGACGCCGAGTACGACCGCCTGATGCAGGAACTGCGCGCGCTCGAGGCGCAGCATCCGCTCGCCGTGAGCGCCGATTCTCCGACCCAGCGGGTGTCCGGCGAGGTCGCTGCCGGCTTCGCACCGGTGACGCACCAGGTGCCGATGCTCTCGCTCGACAATGCCTTCAGCGAGCAGGATCTGGAAGCCTTCGACCGGCGTGTGCGTACGCGCCTCGGCCGCCCGGACGATGCAGTCGAATACTGCGCGGAGCCGAAGCTCGACGGGCTCGCGGTGTCGCTGACCTATCGGGCCGGCGTCCTGGTGCGGGCGGCGACGCGCGGCGATGGCGCGACCGGCGAGGACATCACGCCCAACATCCGCACGATCCGGGACGTGCCACTGCGGCTGCGCGGCACCGCGCCGGCCGAATTCGAGGCACGCGGGGAGGTCTACATGCCGTTCGCCGGCTTCCGGCGCATGAACGCCGCCGCCGCCGCTGCCGGCGAGAAGACCTTCGCCAATCCGCGCAACGCGGCCGCCGGCAGCCTGCGGCAGCTCGATGCCGGCGTCAGCGCCCGCCGGCCGCTGGCGCTGTTCTTCTATGGCGTCGGTGCCTGGCACGGCGGTGAGGCGCCCGCGACCCACAGCGGGCTGCTCGCGGCGCTGCAGGCCTGGGGTCTGCGTACCTGCCCGGAAGTGCGCGTCGTGCAAGGGGTGCCGGGTTGCCTCGAGTTCTTCCGGGCACTCGGTGCGCGTCGCGGCAGCCTGCCGTACCAGATCGATGGCGTGGTCTACAAGGTGAACTCGCGCGCCGACCAGGAGGCTCTGGGCTACGTCGCGCGTGCTCCGCGCTGGGCGCTCGCGCACAAGTTCCCGGCCGAAGAGGAGCTGACGGTCGTGCGCGACATCGAGTTCCAGGTCGGGCGCACCGGCGTGCTCACACCGGTCGCGCGCCTCGAGCCGGTGCCGGTCGGAGGAGTCGTGGTCAGCAACGCGACGCTGCACAACATGGACGAGGTGCTGCGCAAGGACGTGCGTCGTGGCGATACCGTGGTCGTACGGCGTGCCGGCGACGTGATCCCGGAGATCGTGCGCGTGCTGCCCGAGCGGCGCCCCGACGGTGCAGCGCTTCCCGTCCTGCCCTCGCATTGCCCGGTCTGCGGCTCACCGGTGCTGCGATCCGAAGGCGAGGCCGCGGCGCGCTGCACGGGCACCTTCAACTGTCCGGCACAGCGCAAGGAGGCGCTGCGGCACTTTGCGAGCCGCAGGGCCCTGGACATCGAGGGTCTGGGCGAAAAGCTGATCGACCAGCTCGTGGACGCCGGGCAACTCGCGTCCCCGAGCGACATCTATGCGCTGCAGGCGCAGCGGCTGGCCGAGCTGCCCCGGATGGGCGAGAAATCCGCGGCCAATCTCATCGCGGCCATCGCTCACAGCCGCGATACGACGCTGCCGCGGCTGCTCTACGGGCTTGGAATCCCCGGGGTCGGGGAGAGCACCGCGCGCGCGCTGGCGGAGCATTTTGGCGCACTCGATGCCCTGCAGGCGGCCGGCACCGAGCAGCTGATGCAGGTGCCGGACGTGGGCCCGGTCATCGCCGAAGCCGTGCACGGCTTCATGGCCGATGCGCGCCACCGGCGTGAGCTCGCGCGCCTGCGCGCCGCAGGCCTGCGGTGGCCCGAGGGTGTGCCCGCCGCCGCCGGCGCGGCGGCACTGCCGCTCCGCGGCCTGACGATCGTGCTGACCGGCACGCTCGCGGGCATGACGCGCGAGCAGGCCAGCGAGCGACTGGCTGCGCTGGGCGCGCGGCTGGCCGGTTCGGTGTCGAAGCAGACCAGCTACGTGGTCGCCGGCGCCGACGCTGGCTCGAAGCTCAAGCGTGCCGAGTCGCTCGGGGTCCCGGTGCTGGATGAGTCGGGGCTCGCCCGCCTGCTGCGCGGAGAGCTTTCAAAAGCATAGTAAAACATATAGTTAATTAGTATCGCTCAGGTATTTCTTGAGAATGATCCCGGTCCGCGTCCACGCATCTGGTGCGGCGCTGGCGTCGTAATGCGGGCCTTCGACCATGAAGTCGTGCCCGGCGTGCGGATAGGTCACGAGTTCGAGCGGCGCATTGATCGCGGCCGCGGCGCTCGCGATGGCGCGCGCAGTGCCGATCAGGCAGCAGTCCTTGAAAGTGTCCTTTTCCCCGGCAAACATCAGCACCGGCACCCTGATCCTGCCGACGGTCGCGTTGATGTCCTTGTACACGCTGGTGAGCGGATACATGACCACGACGACCGCAACCTGCTCGGGCCACCGGGGCGCGTAGCCGAGAGCCTGTCCGCCGCCCAGTGAAAATCCGACGACACCGACCTTGCCCGGCAGCGCGTTCGGGGACTGCGGTGCCTTGTCGACGGCCGCCTTGAGCCCGGCCCCCTGGTCCCCGACCAGCTTGTTGCCGTCGAGCAGGAACACGTCGTAGCCCAGACTCGCGAGCTTGCGCGCGGCGGGCTCGTAGGCGCCGGCTCCCATCGCGCCGGAGACCGCGACAATCGCGCGGCCCTTACCCTCAGGCGGCGGGAATTCCGCCTGCGCGTGAGCTGCGGCGAGACGGCCGAGTCCTGCCAGCACGCAGAGAATCCTCAGGCTGGAGTGCATCGCGGCGCCGCTCCCTGGGTTCTAGAGGCTCTTGTCCACCTTGGCGGTCTTCAGCAGCTCATCCTGGTAGGCGCGGAACTTCTTGTTCTGCACCAGCTGATCGACGCGATCCTTGACCTGGGCGAGCGGGGGCACGGGAGTCTCGCGCGTATCGATCAGCTGGATCACGTGCCAGCCGTACTGGGACTGTACCGGCGCCTGGGTGGTCTCGCCCTTCTTCAGCAGGGCGACGGCGTCCGCGAACGGCTTGACCATGTTCGCTGGGGAAAACCAGCCCAGGTCGCCGCCCTGATCCTTCGAGGAATCGATCGACTCCTTCTTCGCGAGGTCCTCGAACTTCGCGCCTTTCTTGAGCTCATCGATCACCTGCTGCCCGGCGGCCTGCGTGGCGACCAGGATATGGCGCGCGTGGTACTGGGTCTTCGGCATTGCCGCGATCTGCGCATCGTATTCGGCCTGCACCTCGGCGTCGGTGGGCTTCTTGTCCTTCAGGTAGTGCTCCGCGCCGGCCTGTTCGAGGATCTGCAGCCGCGACAGCGCCAGCAGTGAGGCGGTGTCGCCGTTCTTGTCCAGCCCGTCCTTGAGCGCCTGCTGCGCCACGATCTCGCCGCGCACCAGGTTGTCCAGCAGCTGGCCGCGCTGTTCGACCGTGAGGTCGGTGGCGGGCTTGCCGGCCGTATTCTTGACGTAGTACTCGAACAGCGAGGGGCTGATCGCGACATCGTTGACGGTGGCCACCGGCTTCTCGGCTGGCTTCGCCGCATTGTCCGCCGTCGTCGACTGCTTCGCGCAGGCGCCCAGCACCAGCAGCATGGCCAGCGGGAGTGCTTGGAATATTTTCATTGATTTACTCACGGTTGCGATGATTATTTAACAAACTCTTCAGGTGTCAGGGTTTCCATGGCCACGGCGTGCACTTCGGACTTGAACAGCGCGGCGAGCGCCTCGTTCACGAGCCTGTGGCGCTGCAGGGATTTCAGTCCCGAAAAGGACACGGACACGATCCGGACCCGAAAGTGCCCCCCGCCGCCGCCGCCGGCGCCGGCATGGCCTGCATGGGCCGCGCTCTCGTCGCGCACCTCGAGGTGCGTCGGGTGCAGGCGCTCGGTCAGGACCCGCTCGATGCGCGCGGCGGTCGCGGCGGACGGGTTCATGCCAGCGGCGCCGGGGCGGCCTGGGTGCGCGCGCTGAGCCAGACCGCCTGCGCCATCGCGAACACGACGAACGCCGCGGTGAGCCCGAAGAACTTGAAATTGACCCAGGTGCGTTCGCTCGCGTTGTACGCGATCCACAGGTTCAGGCTCCCCAGTAGCAGGTAGAAGCCGGCCCAGGACCAGTTCAGCTTCAGCCACAGTGCACGCGGCAGCCCATCGCTGCCTTCGACCATCGGTTGCAGCAATCGCTGCGCGAGCGGCGCGCGGCCGTACCAGCGGCTCGCGATCGCGGCGATCGCCACCATCCACAGGAACACGGTCGGCTTCCACTTCAGGAACCGCGCGTCGTGCAGCAGCAGCGTGGTGCCGCCGAGCACCAGTACCAGGCCCGCGCTCAGCAGGTGCAGCGGCGGCAGGCGGCGCAGGCGCAGCCAGTCCACGGCCAGCAGCGCCACCATCGCGGCCATCAGCACCGCGGTCGCGGTGTAGATGCCTGCAGCGTAATAGGCCACGGCAAATGCCGCGACCGGCAGCAGATCGAATAGTGCTTGCATCCTTCAGGGGCGCCAGGTCGTCGGGCAGGGTGGTCGGTGCGGTCCGGACGTTGCTGTCGGGCCTTCTGCCCGGGGCGTCTATGATAGCCAAACTGCCCGCCGCTGTAGATCATGAGCCAATACTTCGAACTCCATCCGCAGAATCCGCAGCTGCGCCTGATACGCCGGGCCGCCGATATCGTGCGCGGTGGCGGCCTGATCGCCTATCCGACCGATTCCTGCTATGCGCTGGGCTGCCACATCGGCGATCCGGCCGCCCTGGAGCGGCTGCGGCGCGTGCGTGGAGCCGACCGCAATCACCATTTCACGCTGGTGTGCCGCGATCTGCGCGAGATCGGGCACTACGCGCGCATCGATACGTGGCAGTTCCGGCTGCTCAAGAATGCGACCCCGGGTCCGTTCACGTTCCTGCTGCCGGCGACCCGCGAGACGCCACGGCGGCTGCAGCATCCGAAGCGACGGACCATCGGCATCCGGGTCCCCGACCACGTCGTGCCGCAGATGCTGCTGGCCGAGCTCGGCGAGCCGCTGATGAGCTCGACGCTGCTGCTGCCCGGGGACGAGCTGCCGCTGACCGACGGCACGCAGATCCGCGAGCGCCTGGAGCACGAGCTGGACCTGATCCTCGACGGTGGGCACTGCGGCATCGAGCCGACGACCGTCGTGGATCTCGCGGTCTCCCCGCCGGTCATCGTGCGCGCCGGCAAGGGCCGGCTCCCCGGGGTCGGCTCCGAACTCCCCGGGAACACCGTATAATCACCGCTGCTGCATTTGCGAGGCCCGCCATCGCGCGCGGGTATCACCACCACGGATGAATGCCGTCCCCCAAGGCAAGCGTGTGCTCTCCGGCATGCGCCCGACCGGCGCGCTGCACCTCGGCAACTACCACGGGGCGCTGCGCAACTGGGTCGAACTGCAGTATCAGTACGAGTGCTATTTCTTCGTCGCCGACTGGCACGCGCTCACGACCGGCTACGACGACACCGCGGGCCTGCCGCAGGCGATCCAGCGAGGTCATGATCGACTGGCTGGCCGCGGGCCTGAATCCCGGAGTCGCGACGCTGTTCGTGCAGTCGCACGTGCCGGAGCACGCCGAGCTGCACCTGCTGCTGTCGATGATCACGCCGCTCGGCTGGCTCGAGCGCGTGCCGAGCTACAAGGACCAGCAGGAGCAGCTCAAGCAGAAGGACCTCGCTACCTACGGCTTCCTCGGCTACCCGCTGCTGCAGAGCGCGGACATCCTGCTGTACCGGCCCGCCTTCGTGCCGGTCGGGGAGGACCAGGTCGCGCACGTGGAGATCACGCGCGAGATCGCACGCCGCTTCAACCATATCTACGGCCGTGAGCCGGATTTCGAGCAGAAGGCGGAGCGCGCGATCAAGGAGCTTGGCGGGCGCAACATCACCCTGTACCGCCAGCTGCGTCGCCGCTTCCAGGAGGCCGGCGATGCCGCCGCACTCGAGCGCGGCCGGGCCCTCGTGGAGGGCAATACCCGCATCACGGTCGCCGATCGGGAGCGGCTGCTCGGCTACCTCGAGGGCAGTTCGCTCAGCATCCTGCCCGAGCCGCAGGCGCTGCTGACCTCGACGCCGCGGGTGCCCGGGCTCGACGGGCGCAAGATGTCCAAGTCCTACGGCAACACGATCACGCTGCGCGAGGATCCCGACCAGGTCGTGGCCAAGCTCAAGGCCATGCAGACCGATCCGGCACGCGTGCGGCGCAGCGACCCCGGGGATCCGGAAAAGTGCGCGGTGTGGGACCTGCACAAGATCTATTCCGACGAGGCCACGCGTCAGTGGGTCGATCAGGGCTGTCGCAGCGCCGGCATCGGCTGTCTGCAGTGCAAGCAGCCGCTGATCGACCGGGTCGTCGAGGAAGTGACCGGCATGCGCCGCAGGGCGCAGGAATTCCAGGACAATCCGGAGCTGGTGGCGAACCTGCTCGCGGAGGGTGCGGAAAAGGCGCGTGAAGTGGCGCGTGCGACGCTCGACGAGGTGCGTCACGCGATGCACCTGCGCCGGCAATGAATCCGGAACCGCACGTCGCGGCCGGCCCGGAGCAGGCCGAGATGCCGTTCGCGGTCGTGAACGGCGAGGCGCTCACGCAGCTGCCGCGCGACCTGTACATCCCGCCGCAGGCGCTCGAGATCTTCCTCGAGGCCTTCGAAGGACCGCTCGACCTGCTGCTCTATCTCATCCGCCGCCAGAATGTCGACATCCTCGACATCCCGATCGCCGAGATCACTCACCAGTACACGCGCTACATCGAGCTGATGCAGGACCTGCAGCTCGAGCTCGCCGGCGAATACCTGCTGATGGCCGCGACCCTGGCCGAGATCAAGTCGCGCATGCTGCTGCCGCGGCCGGCCGGGGACGCCCTCGGCGACGAGGACGACCCGCGCGCGGAACTGGTCCGGCGCCTGCAGGAATACGAGCGCTTCAAGCGTGCCGCGCTCGGCATCGACGAGCTGCCCCGTCTCGAGCGCGACGTCTGGCAGGCGAGCGCGGAACTGCGCGACCGGCCGAGCGTGCGCGCGCTGCCGCAGGTCGGCTTGCGCGAGATGCTGCTGGCGTTCCGGGACGTGGCGGTGCGCACGGCGCTGTTCGCCCACCACCACGTGCGGCGCGAGCCGCTGTCGGTGCGCGAGCGCATGGGCAGCATCCTGCTGGCGCTGGAGTCCGGGGGGTTCGTCGAATTCTCGCGGCTGTTCACGCCGGAAGAGGGTCGCGCCGGTGTGACCGTGAGTTTCATCGCCATTCTCGAACTCGCCCGGGAGGGCCTGATCGACTGGGCGCAGACCGAACCGTTCGCCCCACTGCACGTGCGCCGGGCGATCGCGGACCGTACACTGCCGCGCGTCGAGCAGATCACGGCGGACGCGGAGGCGGCGGAGCGCGGAACATGAGTGGCGGGCAGGTCAGGAATACGGTGGAGGCGGCGCTGCTGGCGGCAGGCAAATCCCTGACGCTCGCGGAGCTCGCGCTGGTATTCGACGAGCACGAGCGGCCCTCGAGCGAGACACTGCGCGCCGAGCTCGAGGCGCTCGGCATGGAGTATGCGGACCGCGGCATCGAGATCCGGGAGACGGGCGGCGGCTTTCGCATCCAGGTGCGGCGCGAGTATGGCGCGGCCGTGGCGCGGCTGTGGCCGGAACGCCCGCAGCGCTATTCGCGAGCGCTGCTCGAGACCCTGGCACTGATCGCCTATCGGCAACCCATCACCCGCGCCGAGATCGAGGGCGTGCGCGGCGTGACCGTCAACCCGAACATCATCCGGACCCTGCTCGAGCGTCAGTGGATCCGGGTGGTCGGACACCGCGACCTGCCCGGGCGGCCCGAGCTGCTCGGCACGACGCGGGAATTCCTCGAATACTTCAGCCTCAGGAACCTCGATGAGCTGCCACCGCTCGCCGAGCTGCGCGCGCTCGAGGACCTGGACCCGCAGCTCGATCTGCAGGTCCCCGGCGACGCACCCGCCGCATCGGCCACGGAGGAATCAGCCGCGGCCGGGCCGGGCGCGGCGCACGAGGGCCCCGCGGACCCTGCCGCGAACACCGACGGGTACGCTGCGGCGGCGCCTTCCGGCCTGGTGGCCGGAGGGCACGATGCGCTGCGCTGAGGCCCGATGAGATCGCCACGCGGCGCCAGGGCCGCGCCGGCACCCGCGCCCGAGCGGGTGCAGAAAGTGCTCGCGCAGCTGGGCCTGGCATCGCGCCGCGAGGCGGAGGGCTGGATCCGTGCGGGGCGTCTGCTGGTCAATGGCACGCCGGCGGTGCTGGGCATGCGCGTCGGGCCGCACGACGAACTCAGGCTCGATGGGCGCGCGGTGCGCCAGCGGCCGGCGCAAGCCGTCCCGGTGTTCCTGTGTCACCGCTCCCCCGGTGAGCCGCTGCTGCCCTCGAGGGCGCTCGAGCCCGCAGCGACCGAGCCCGCGCTGAGCAGCATTGCGGCGCGACTGCCGCGCCGCGCCGGACGGCGCTTCATCGCGATCAGCCCGCTGCCGCGGGTCGACGGCGGCCTCGAGCTGCTGACCGCCGATGGCGCGATGGCGACGCGCCTGCAGCGTGCCATCCGGCGCCTGGAAATCGAATACAGCCTGCGCGTGCGCGGCGAGTTGTCCGAAGCACAGCAGCAGGCGATTCGCGCCGGGCGGCTCGACCGTGGCACCACGGTGCCGGTGCTGCTGCTCGAGCCGGGCGGCGGGGAGGGCAGCAACCGCTGGTATCGGCTCGTGGTCCGTGGTGCGAGCGGCAACGACGTGCGGCAGCTGGTCGAGCGGGCCGCGGTGACCCTGGTGCGGCTGCTGCGCACGCAATTGGGACCCCTGCGCCTGCCGCGCACGCTCCCGCGCAGCCATTGGCGCGAACTGGCGCCTACGGAGCTGGACGGGCTGCTTGGCAGTCCAGCGTCCGGCCCGTGACGCCGCGGCTCGCCGGTCCCAGCAGCCACAGGTACGGCGCCACGATGTCCTCCGGGGCGGCGAGGCTGCGCGCATCCTCTGCCGGATAGGCCTGGGCGCGCATGCGCGTGCGCACCGGACCCGGATTGAGCACGTTCGCGCGCACGGCGCTGCTGGCGTCGAGTTCCAGTGCGAGCATCGCACTGAGCACTTCGACGCCGGCTTTCGAGACCGCGTAAGCACCCCAGTAGGCCTTCGGGCGGCGGGCAACGCCGCTGCTGGTGAAGACGATCGAGGCATCGGCCGCGGCGCGCAAGGCGGGCAGCAGCACCTGCGTGAGTGCGAACGCCGCGGTCAGGTTTACATGCAGCACCCGGCACCAGGTGGGAACGTCGTAGTGCTCGATCGGCGCGAGCGCACCGAGCAGCGCCGCGTTGTGCACCAGCCCGTCGAGTCGACCATAGCGTTCGGTGATCGCGGCGCTCAGCGTGTCGTAGTCGCGCGCCACCGCGCGCTCCAGGTCCAGCGGCGCGATGCTCGCCTCGGCCCGTCCCAGCGCCCCGATGCGCGCGTGCACGTCCTCGAGCCGGCGCACCGTGCGTCCGATCAGCACCAGCTGCGCACCGTGCGCCGCCGCGGCCAGCGCGACCGCACGGCCAATGCCCTCGCCGGCGCCCGTCACGGCAATCACGCGTCCGGCGAGCGCGTCGGCGGCCGGTTGGTAGCGCTGGTACGCCGCGGACTCGGGCGCCGTCGAATCAGGCGTGGTCGGGAGCATGGGGCGGGAATCCTCGTGCTGCGGTTGGTGGTTCAGGACAGGCGTAGCACGCCGGCACTGGCCGCGCGCGCCGCGCGCCAGGCCGCGACATTGTCGGCGAACAGTGCGAGCCGGGAACGGGTTTCGGGCGGCGCGTCCGCGCGCGCATCGATCGCGCACCACACCAGCAGCGCGACGCAGCGCTGCTGGTGGGCGGCTCCGAGCGCCGCGATCGCGCGACCGAGGCCTGCCAGCGCTGCGGCCCGCGATGCTGGCGGCAGGGGCGTCGGACCGGATTCCAGTTCGGCGCTGCATGCGCCGAGCGCGGCGAGCGTGTCGACGGGCAGCGGACCGGCCGCGGGCCCGGCCAGCAGCGCGGCTGCGGCACTGAACACCGCCGCGCGCAGCCGCCGCGGCCGGGGTGGCAGCTGCCGGCCCTCGGCGAGGTCCACCAGCGCTGCATCGACCAGTGCGCCGAGCTCCCAGCGCGGCGGTGCAGTGCCCGGCGCCATGGCGCTCGCGCGCAGCCACGGGTGGCGGGCCTCCCCGCCCGCGTGCCGCGTCGCCTCCTCGCGCCACCAGTCCAGCCGGGCGTGTGCCAGCGCGTGATCCAGTCCGCGTGCCAGGCCGGCGCCGAGTTCGGTTTCGAGCGCGAGCAGCAGTCCGAACTCGCGCCGATACCGCTGCGGGCAATAGAGCAGCGCAAACCAGCGCGCCGAACCCGCTGCCGGGCCCGGTGGCTGCGGCGCCGTTTCAACGCCCGGGTCCATCCGCCGGCGGGGTGGCCCGCGGGTCCTGCGCCGTGCCGCGCGGCTCGCGCGCGAGCGCCTCGACCGGTGGTATCGCGGTCAGCGGCTCCCCGCCGGCGGCGCCGAGTTCGGTGAAGCGGCGCGCGCCGGGCAGCACCTGGCTCTCGAACGCTCCGACGGCGCCGTTGTACGACTCGACCGCGGCGCCGAGGTGGCGGCCGGTCTTGGCGAGGTGGGCGACGAAGCGCTCGAGACGGCGGTGCAGCTCCTGCCCCAGATCGCGGATCTGCGCCGCGTTGGCGGCCACGGCGGCCTGCCTCCAGCCGTAGGCGACGGCCTTGAGCAGCGCGATCAGGGTCGAGGGCGTCGCGATGATGACGCCGGCGCGCAGCGCGGTTTCCAGCAGTTCGGGACGTTCGGTGAGTGCGGCGCTCAGGAACTGGTCGCCCGGCAGGAACAGGATCACGAATTCCGGGCTGTGCTCGAACTGGTTCCAGTAGGCCTTCGCGGCGAGCTCGCGGATCCGCGCCTCGACCTGGCCCGCATGGCGCACGAGCGCCTGGGCCCGCAGCTCCTCGCTCGGCGCGTCGATCGCCGCAAGATAGGCGTCGAGCGGCGCCTTGGCGTCCACCACGAGCTCACGCCCTTCCGGCAGGTGCACCACCAGGTCGGGCCGCACCACGGCTCCCGCGGCGTCGCGGCTGTCCTGTTCAGTGAAATCACAGTGCGCCGACAGTCCTGCAAGCTCGACCACGCGGCGCAGTGTGAGTTCGCCCCAGCGTCCGCGCACTTCCGGGCGGCGCAGCGCCGTGACCAGATTGTGGGTCTCGCGCGCCAGCGCGCCATGACCCTGCGTGAGGCTCTCGATCTGGGTACGCAGCGAGGCGAAAGCGTCGCGCCGCTCGCGCTCGAGCGCGTTCGCCTGCGCTTCGGTCTTCTCGAGAGCGGTGCGCAACGGGGTGAGCAGCGCGTCGATGGCCGCCTCGCGCTGCTGCATCAGCCCCTGCATGCTCGCCTGCTCGCGCCCGAAGGATTCGCGCGCGAGCTTCAGGAAGAAATCGGTGTTGTCGCGCAGCGCGCTCGCGGCGAGCTGCTGGAAATGCTCCCGCGCCCGTGCCTCGAGCAGTTCCTGTGTCCGCGCGCCGCGCCGCGCCTGCAGTGCGAATGCCAGCAGCGCCGCCAGCAACCCGAGCAGCGCTCCACCGATGGCCGCGTAGAGCGTCGGCATGGCGCCGGTGTCCCCTAGCGCGCCACAGCGCGCAGCCCCACCCAGCCCAGCAGATCGCGCGGTTCGTCGATCCAGGCCGTCACCGGCCAGGCCGCGAGATCCTCGTCGCCCGGCAGGTAGCCGAAGCGCGCGCCGAGCGCGACCATGCCCGCGGACCGCGCCGCCTGCATGTCCCGCAGCGCATCGCCCAGGTAAAGGCAGTCGGGTGCTTCGACGCCGATACGCGCCGCGGCGGTGAGCAGCGGCAGCGGGTCGGGCTTGCGCACGGCCAGGCTGTCGCCCGACAGCACGCAGCCGGCGCGCTCGAACAGCCCGAGCGCGCGCAGCAGCGGTTCCGTGAGCCAGGCGGGCTTGTTCGTGATCACCCCCCACGGAATGCCGTGGGCATCCAGTTCGGCGAGCACCTCGGTGAATCCCGGAAACGGCCGCGTCAGCACCGCCAGCCGGTCGCGGTACAGCTCGAGGAAGCGCTGCATCAGGGCGGCGAAGCGCGCCTCGTCGGCTCCCGGAAACCCGAGGCGCAGCACCGCGATCGATCCGTTCGAGACCTGCTCGCGGATCGGAGCGAACGGCATCGGCGCCAGTCCCTCCTGGCCGCGCAGCCGGTTCAGGGCCGCGGCCAGGTCGGGTGCGGTATCGAGCAGCGTGCCGTCCAGGTCCAGCAGCACCGCCGCGAGCGGTGAGGGGGCGACCACGCGCTTAAGGATGGACCGGCAGGGCTTCGCGCCGGAAGTGCGCCAGGTAATTGACGCTCGGATCGGCGGTGAGCCGCGCGGTGCGCGCGAACGGATCGTAGGCGATGCCGCCGATCTCGACCAGCGTGAGATCGCTGATGCGGGCCAGCCGCGCGAGCTCCGAGGGCCGCAGCAGCCGCTCGTATTCATGCGTGCCGCGCGGCACCAGCCCCATCAGGTACTCGGCGGCGACGATCGCCAGCAGGAACGAGCGCAGGTTGCGGTTGATCGTCGAGACGAACAGGTCGCCACCTGGACGCAGCAGCTGGCTCAAGGCCGCGAGCAGCGCCGCGGGATCCGGCACGTGCTCGATGAGTTCCATGCACGTCACCACGTCGAACGGCTCCGGCCGCCGCGCCGCGTACTGCTCGGCCGAGGCGAGCTGGTAGTCGATGCCGAGCCCGCTCTCGTGTGCGTGCAGCCGCGCGACCTCGAGCATCGAGGGTGCCAGGTCGATCGCGCTCACGCTCGCCCCGGCCTGCGCCAGGCTCTCGGCCAGCAGGCCGCCGCCGCAGCCAACGTCCAGCACGCGGCGCCCGCGGAGCGCACTGGCGCGCGCAATGAAGCCCAGGCGCACCGGATTGAGTGCGTGCAGCGGGTGGAAGGCGCCGCGCGGATCCCAGAATTCGTGGGCGAGCGAGTCGAATTTCCGCACCTCCGCCGGGAGGAGTGCGCCTGAGGCTGCGGTGCTCATGCGCGCAGTATAGCGGCGCGCCGGAACGGGCGGGGACGGGGCATGCGCTGTGCTATGATTTCCGGCTTGGACAACAACGGCCCGTGACGCAATAAGTGACTGAAATAGCCCGCGAAGTCGTATCCGTCAACCTCGAAGACGAGATGCGGCAATCGTACCTCGACTATGCGATGAGCGTCATCGTCGGCCGCGCGTTGCCCGACGTACGCGACGGGCTCAAGCCGGTGCACCGCCGGGTGCTGCATGCGATGCGCGAGCTCGGCAACGACTACAACCGCGCCTACAAGAAATCCGCGCGCGTGGTCGGCGACGTGATCGGCAAGTATCACCCGCACGGTGACGTGGCGGTCTACGACACGATCGTGCGCATGGCGCAGAGCTTCTCGATGCGCTACCTGCTGGTGGACGGCCAGGGCAACTTCGGCTCGGTCGACGGCGATCCGCCGGCGGCCATGCGCTACACCGAAGTGCGCATGAGCCGCTTCGCGCACGAGCTGATGGCGGACATCGACAAGGAAACGGTCGATTTCGTGCCCAACTACGACGAGTCCGAGCACGAGCCGGCGGTGCTGCCGACGCGCGTGCCGAACCTGCTCGTCAACGGTGCCTCCGGCATCGCGGTCGGCATGGCGACCAACATCCCGCCGCACAACCTGACCGAGATCGCCAACGCCTGCATCGCGATGATCGACGATCCCGCGATTTCGCTCGCCGGCCTGATGCAGCACGTGCCCGGCCCGGATTTCCCCACCGCCGGCATCATCAACGGCGCACAGGAAATCGTCACGGCCTACAAGAGCGGCCGCGGCCGGCTGTCGATCCGCGCGCGCGCCCAGTTCGAGGAGCTCGACGATCGCGGCCGCCAGGCCATCATCGTGACCGAGCTGCCCTACCAGGTCAACAAGGCCCGGCTGCTCGAGCGCATCGCCGAGCTGGTCCGCAACAAGGCCATCGACGGCATCTCCGACCTGCGCGACGAGTCCGACAAGGACGGCATGCGCGTGGTCATCGAGCTCAAGCGCGGCGAAGTCGCCGAGATCGTGCTCAACAACCTGTACGCGCAGACGCCGATGGAGACCGTGTTCGGCATCAACATGGTCGCGCTGATCGACGGTCAGCCGCGCCTGTGCTCGCTGCGCGACATGCTCGACGCGTTCCTGCGCCACCGTCGCGAGGTGGTCACGCGGCGCACCATCTTCGAGCTGCGCCGCGCGCGCGAACGCGCGCACATCCTCGAAGGCCTCGCGGTCGCGCTCGCCAACATCGACGCGCTGATCGCGCTGATCAAGGCCTCCCCGACACCCGCCGACGCGCGCGGCGCGATACTGGCGCGCGACTGGCCTGCCGGACTGGTGCCGGAGCTGCTGGCGCGTGCCGGCACGGTGTCCACGCGCCCGGAAGGGCTCGGCGCCGAGGCCGGGCTGTCCGCGGCCGGCTACCGCTTCAGCGACCAGCAGGCGCAGGCCATCCTCGATATGCGCCTGCACCGCCTGACGGCGCTGGAGCAGGGCAAGATCGTCGAGGAGTACCAGGGACTGCTGCTCGAGATCCTGGACCTGTCGGACATCCTGGGCAGGCCGGAGCGCCTGCTGCAGGTGGTGCGCGCCGAGGTGGTCGAGATGCGCGACACCTTCGGCGACGCGCGCCGCACCGAGATCAGCCGCGATCATCTGAATCTCAGCACCGAGGACCTGATCGAACCGCAGGACATGGCGGTCACGCTCTCGCACGCCGGCTATGCGAAGTCGCAGCCGGTCTCGGACTACCAGGCCCAGCGTCGCGGTGGCCGCGGCAAGTCGGCCACGGCGGTCAAGGACGAGGACTTCATCGAGAAGTTCTTCATCGCCCACACCCACGATACGCTGCTGTGTTTCTCCAACCGCGGCAAGGTCTACTGGCTGCGGGTGTTCGAGCTGCCGCATGCCGGCCGCGGTTCACGCGGCAAGCCGATCGTGAACCTGCTGCCGCTCGGCGAGGGTGAGAAGATCAGCGCCGTGCTGCCGGTCAAGCAGTTCGACGACTTTCACTTCGTGTTCATGGCGACCAGCACCGGCACGGTCAAGAAGACGCCGCTCAGCGCCTTCTCGCGTCCGCGCGCCAGCGGCATCATCGGAGTGGAGCTGCGCGGCGAGGACACGCTGGTCGGCGTCGCGCTGACCGATGGGCAGCGCGAGATCCTGCTGTGCAGCAGCGGTGGCAAGGCGATCCGCTTCCACGAGGAGGAAGTGCGGCCCATGGGTCGCGAAGCCGCTGGGGTGCGCGGCATCCGCCTCGGCGACGCCCAGCGGCTGATCGCGCTGCTGGTGCTGGGAGAAGGGCACGTGCTCACGGCCTCGGAGAACGGCTACGGCAAGCTCACGCCGCTCGAGGACTTCCCGCTCCACAGCCGCGGCGGGCAGGGCGTGATCGCGCTGCAGACCACTGACCGCAACGGCGCCACCGTGGCGGCGCTGCAGGTCCACGGCGGCCACGAGTTGATGCTGATCAGTTCCTCCGGTACGCTGGTGCGTACGCCGGTCGCGGACATCTCGATCGTGGGGCGCAATACCCAGGGGGTGCGGCTGATCCGCCTCGGCGAGGGTGAGCGCCTGACCGGCATCGAGCGCGTCGAGGGTCTCGAGGCCGGCGAGGAGTCGGGCAGCCCGGACAGTCCCGCCGCCGCGAGCGACGAACTCAGTCCGCAGTAGCGCGCACCGGGCCGGCGGCCGCGGGGCGCACGGCCCGCTCTGCTAGAATGGACGTTCATACTGGACCAGCATGGCCCGCGCGACGCGTGCGGACCGTCAGGGGGTGGCATGCGCGTATTCAATTTTGCACCGGGCCCGGCGACGCTGCCGCTCGAGGTGCTGGAGCAGGCCCGGGACGAGCTGATCGACTGGCACGGCTGCGGCATGTCGGTGATGGAGATCAGTCACCGCAGCAAGGCGTTCATCGCGGTCGCGGCCGAGGCCGAGGCGGACCTGCGCGAGCTGCTCGCGATCCCGGCGAACTATCGGGTGCTGTTCATGCAGGGTGGTGCGACCGCGCAGTTCTCGGCCATCCCGATGAATCTGGCGCGCCCTGGAAGCACCGCGGACTACGTGAACACCGGCAGCTGGTCGAAGAAGGCGATCGGGGAAGCGGGCCGCTACTGCCGCGTCAACGTGGCGGCGGATGCGGCCGGGTCGAACTACACGACGGTGCCGGCGCGCGAATCCTGGAAGCTCACCGCGGACGCGGCGTTCCTGCACTACACGCCGAACGAGACCATCGGTGGCGTGGAATTCCCGTTCGTGCCCGAGGTCGCAGCGCCGCTGGTGGCCGACATGTCCTCGACCATCCTGTCGCGCCCGATCGAGGTCAGCCGCTTCGGGCTGATCTACGCCGGCGCACAGAAGAACATCGGCCCGTCGGGCATCTGCGTCGTGATCGTGCGGGACGACCTGCTCGGACACGCGCGCGCGGACACCCCGTCGATCTGGGACTACAAGACGGTGGCCGCCGAGGGCTCGATGCTCAATACGCCGCCGACCTTCGGCTGGTACTTCGCGGGCCTGGTGTTCAAGTGGATCAAGCGCCAGGGCGGATTGCAGGCGATGGAGCAGCGCAACCGCGCCAAGGCCGCACTGCTCTACCGCACCATCGATGAATCGGGGTTCTATCGCAACCCGGTCGATCCGGCATGCCGTTCGTGGATGAACGTGCCGTTCCTGCTGCCGCGCGCCGAACTCGAGAAGGCGTTCGCTGCCGAGGCGGCCCGGGCCGGGCTGACCAACCTCGAGGGGCACCGTTCCGTGGGCGGCATGCGTGCCAGCATCTACAACGCGATGCCGATCGAGGGTGTGCAGGCCCTGTGCGATTTCATGCGCGAGTTCGCGCGCCGCAACGGGTAGCGCCGCGCGATGGGCTACCGGATCCTGACGCTCAACAGCATCAGCGTGCGCGGGCTGGAGCGGCTGCCGCGCGATCGCTACGAGGTAGCCTCGGAGATCCTGCATCCGGACGCGGTGCTGGTGCGCTCGGCGGACATGCACGCGCAGGAGCTCTCGCCCTCGGTGCTGGCGGTGGCGCGCGCGGGTGCCGGCACCAACAACATACCGGTGGCGGCCCTGAGCCGGCGCGGCGTTCCCGTGTTCAACGCCCCGGGGGCGAATGCCAACGCGGTCAAGGAACTCGTGCTCGCCGGCATGCTGCTCGCCGCGCGCAACATCTGCCAGGCCTGGGAATTCGCGCGCGGCCTGCGCGGCGACGATGCCGCGCTCGACCTCGCGGTGGAGCAGGGCAAGAAGGCCTACGTCGGCTTCGAGCTGCCGGGCCGCACGCTCGGAGTGATCGGGCTGGGGGCGGTGGGAGTGCTGGTCGCCAACAGCGCCGAGGCGCTCGGCATGAAGGTGCTGGGCTACGATCCCCAGATCACCGTGCAGCGGGCCTGGCAGCTGTCCTCGACCGTGCAGCAGGCGCTCTCGCTCGACGACCTGTTCGCGCGCTCGGAGCTGATCAGCGTGCATGTGCCGCTGCTCGAAGCCACTCGCGGCCTGGTCAACGCGGCGCGCCTGCGACTGATGCGCGCCGGCGGCGTGGTGCTCAACTTCGCGCGCTCGCCGATCGTGGTGGAATCCGACATCCAGGCCGCACTCGATTCCGGCCACCTGCATGCCTACGTATCGGATTTTCCGACCGCCGCGCTCAAGGACCACCGGCGCGCCATCACGCTGCCGCACCTCGGCGCCTCGACGCTCGAAGCCGAGGACAACTGCGCGATCATGGCGGCCGAGACGCTGCGCGATTTCCTCGAGCATGGCAACATCCGCAACAGCGTGAACTTCCCCGAGGCGGTACTGCCGCGACAGCCGGGCTGCAGCCGCATCGCGATCGCGAACAGCAACGTGCCGAACATGGTGGGGCAGATCTCGACCTGTCTCGCGAGCGCCGGCATCAACATCGCCGAAATGCTCAACCGCTCGCGCGGTGAGTACGCCTATACGCTGCTGGACACGGAGCGCACGGCCGACGCGGCGCTGCTGGAGCGGCTGCGCGGCATCGACGGGGTGCTCTCCGCCCGCCTGGTGGGCGCCCCGGACTGACGGCAACAGCGATGGCCGCACGTACTCGCAACAAGCCGGCGACGCCGGTCGCCAGCCTCGAGGGGCTGCGAGCGCAGATCGATGCGGTCGACGAGCAGCTGCACGCGCTGCTCAACGAGCGCGCCCGCCTCGCGCAGCGCGCGGGGATCTCCAAGCACGCCGACGGCCATACGGTCGATTTCTATCGTCCCGAGCGCGAGGCCGAGGTGCTGCGCCGCGCCCTCGAGCGCAATCGCGGCCCGCTGCGCAACGAGGAAATCGTGCGCCTGTTCCGGGAGATCATGTCCGCGTGCCTGGCCCAGGAGGAACCGCTGAAGGTCGCGTTCCTGGGGCCCGAGGGCACCTTCACCCAGACGGCGGTCCTGAGGCATTTCGGCCATTCGGTGCGCGCGCTGGCGCTGTCCACGGTCGATGAGGTGTTCCAGGAAGTCGAGGCCGGCAGCGCCGATTTCGGCGTGGTCGCGATCGAGAATTCCAGCGAGGGCACGATCACCAACACGCTGGATCGCTTCCTGGCCAGCCCGCTGCGGATCTGCGGCGAGGTGGAACTGCGCATCCACCACTGCCTGCTCGGCAAGATGGATGCGCTGCCGCGCGTGCTGCGCGTCTGCTCGCACGGCCAGGCGCTGGCCCAGTGCCGCGGCTGGCTCACCGAGCACCTGCCGGACGCCGAGCGGATCGCGGTGTCGAGCAACGCCGAGGGCGCGCGGCGTGCCCGCGACGAGCAGGGCACGGCGGCGATCGCCGGGGAGACCGCCGCCGAGGTCTACGGCCTGAACGTGCTGGCGCGCGACATCGAGGATCGCACCGACAATACGACGCGCTTCCTGGTCATCGGTGCCAAGCTGCTGCGCCCGAGCGGCGCGGACCGGACCACGCTGCTGCTGTCGGCCCGCGACACGCACTCACCCGGCGCGCTGCACCACCTGCTCGAGCCGCTCGCGCGCTCAGGCATCAGCATGACGCGGATCGAGTCCCGGCCCTCGCGCCGCAAGAAATGGGAGTACGTGTTCTTCATCGACATCGAGGGCCACGCCGAGGATCCGAAGGTGCGCAAGGCCCTCGCGGCGCTCGCGAAGCGCGCCTCGCTGTTCCGCGTGCTCGGCTCCTATCCGCGCGCGGTACTCTGAACGCATGCGGCCTCCGTCCCACCCGGGCGAGCTCGCCGTTCCCGCGGTGCGCGCGCTCTCGCCCTACATACCGGGCAAGCCGATCGCGGAGCTCGAGCGCGAACTCGGACTGCACGACATCATCAAGCTCGCCTCGAACGAGAATCCGTACGGGCCGAGTCCGGGTACGCTGGCGGCGATCCGCGATGCGCTGGCGCAGGTGCAGCTGTACCCGGACGGATCCTGTCACGCGCTGAAGGGCGCGCTCGCCGCGCACCTCCGGGTCGACGCGGCGTGCTTGAGCATCGGCAATGGCTCGAATGACCTGCTGATGCTGCTGTGCGAGGCCTTCCTGACCCCGGCACACAGCGGCATCTGCTCCCGGTACGGCTTCGCGATCTATCCGCTCGTGATCCGTGCGACCGGAGCGCAGTTGATCGAGGTACCGGCGCTCGGCCCGGCAGACCCGATGCCCTATGGCCATGACCTCGTGGCGATGGCGGCGGCGATCCGGCCGGATACGCGCCTGGTGTTCATCGCCAATCCGAACAACCCGACCGGTACCTGGGTACCGCCGGCGGATCTCAAGCGGCTGCTGGAGGCCGCGCCGCCGACCACGCTGGTCGTGCTCGACGAGGCGTACGTCGAGTACGGCCAGGAGCGTGGCGTGCAGGACGCGGCGCAGAGTCTCGGGTGGCTGCGCGAGCATCCGAACCTGGTGCTGCTGCGCACGTTCTCGAAGGCCTACGGACTGGCGGGCGCGCGCGTCGGCTATGGCATCTCCCACCCCGAGGTGGCCGCGGTGCTCGACCGGATGCGTCCGGCCTTCAACGTCAACGCGCTCGCGCAGGCGGGTGCCGCCGCGGCGCTTGCGGACGAGGAGTACATGCGCGGCAACGTGCGTCGCACCATGGCCGAGCTGGCGCGCTGCGAGGCGCAGTGCCGCCGACTCGGCCTCTGGGCGCCACCGTCCGCGGCCAATTTCCTGATGGTGCGGGTCGGGCCGGCGGCGGCCGGGGTCTACGAGCGCCTGCTGCGGGCCGGGTTGATCGTGCGCCCGATCGCCGGCTACGGCTTGCCGCAGTTCCTGCGCATCTCGGTCGGTACGCCCGAGCACACCGAGCGGCTGTTCGCGGCGCTGCCCGGAGCGCTCGCATGAGCGCCTTGGGTCCGCAGCGTTACCGGGTCGCGCCGTCGCACGGCGTGCGCGGCAACCTGGCCGTCCCGGGTGACAAGTCGATCTCGCATCGCGCGCTGCTGCTGGGCGGTATTGCCGACGGCGTCACGCGCATCAGCGGCTTCCTGGACAGCGAGGACTGCCTCGCGACGCTGGCGGCGCTGCAGGCGCTCGGCGTGCGCATCGAACGCCCGGCCGCGCACCAGGTGCTGGTTCACGGCGTCGGGCTGCAGGGGCTCACCGGCGCCAGTGCGGCGCTGGACATGGGCAATGCCGGCACCGCGATCCGGCTGTCGATGGGGCTGCTCGCCGGGCAGGCGTTCGACAGTACGCTGATCGGCGACGCCTCGCTGATGCGTCGGCCGATGGAGCGCGTCGCGAAACCGCTGCGCGCGATGGGCGCACATATAGAGACGCTCGAGGGCCGGCCCCCGGTGCGCATCCGGGGCGGGGCGGCGCTGCATGGAATCGATTATGTCCTGCCGGTCGCGAGCGCGCAGGTCAAGTCCGCGATCCTGCTCGCGGGGTTGTACGCGGAGGGCCACACCAGCGTGACCGAACCGGCGCCGACGCGGGACCACACCGAGCGCATGCTGCGCGGATTCGGCATCCCGGTGTCGCGCGAGGGTGCGCGGGTGCGGCTCGAGGGTGGCGCGCCGCTGCGCGCCTGCGCGGTCGACGTGCCCGGCGATTTCTCCTCCGCGGCCTTCTTTCTCGTGGCCGGCGCGCTCGGTGCCGCCGAGGGCCTGACGCTGCGCGGCGTCGGTGTCAATCCGACCCGCACCGGCCTGCTCGAGCTGCTCTCGCTGATGGGGGCGCAGCTGCAGGTCGAGCCGGTCGGCGAAGGGCCCGAGCCGATCGCGGACATCCACGTGCGGCGCAGCGAACTGCACGGCATCCGCGTGCCCGAGCGCCTGGTGCCGCTCGCGATCGATGAGTTCCCGGTGTTCTTCATCGCGGCGGCGGCGGCACGCGGCGAAACGCTCGTGACCGGCGCCGCCGAGCTGCGCGTCAAGGAGAGCGATCGCCTCGCCTCGATGGCCGAGGGTCTCGCCGCGGTGGGCATCGAGTGCGAGCTGCTGTCCGACGGCCTGCGGATCCAGGGCGGCAGCATCCGCGGTGGCCGGGTCGACAGTCACGGCGATCACCGCATCGCGATGGCCTTTGCGGTCGCCAGCCTGCGGGCCAGCGCCCCGATCGAGATCCTGGACGTCGCGAACGTAGCGACCTCGTTCCCGGGCTTCCCGGCGCTCGCGCGGCAGGCGGGACTGGAGCTGGACACGTGAGCGTTGCGCCGCCGCCGCGAGGCGGCGTCGTGGTCGCGATCGACGGGCCCAGCGGCTCCGGCAAGGGCACCGTCAGCAGCCTGCTGGCGCGGCGTCTGGGCTGGCACCTGCTCGACAGCGGTGCGCTGTACCGGCTGGTCGCCCTGGCCGGCGAGCGCGCGGGCCTGGGCCCGCTGGACGAGCCGGCCCATGCGGCGCTCGCGCGCCGGATGCCGGTCGTATTCGCCGACGGCGGCGCGCGCGTGCTGCTGGCGGATGAGGATGTCAGCGCGCTGCTGCGGACCGAGGCCGCCGGTGCCGGCGCTTCGCGGGTCGCGGCCTGGCCGGCCGTGCGCGCCGCGCTGCTCGAACGCCAGCGTGCCTTTGCGCGCGCGCCCGGACTGATCGCCGACGGGCGGGATATGGGCACCGTGGTCTTTCCCGGCGCCGAGCTCAAGATCTTCCTGACCGCGAGCCCCGAAGAGCGGGCCCGGCGACGCTATAACCAGTTGAAAGAAAAGGACTCCGGTGTTAGCCTTGCCGCCCTTTCGCTCGAGATCGCCGCGCGCGACAGGCGCGATGAGACGCGATCCGTGGCGCCGCTGGTACCCGCCAGGGACGCCATCGTGCTGGACTCGACGGCGCTGAGTGCGGCGGAGGTGGCCGAGCGGATCCACGGGCTCGGCAGCGTTCGCGGGCTCTGGCCGTAACGGCACGCAGGCGGGGGCGACAGGGTTTCCAGGCAGGCGCGATGCACGGATGCAGCGCGTCCTTCAATCCAACCCGCGGGGCCGGAGGCCCGGCGGAACGTCAGATGCACGGCAGCGTGCGAGAGAGAACATGAACGAGAGTTTCAGCGAGATGTTCGAGCAGAGCCTGGCGAATCAGCGCATTCGCCCAGGCATGATCCTGACCGGGCTGGTGGTCGATGTCGGACCGGACATCGTGATCGTGAACGTGGGCCTGAAGTCCGAGGCCGTGATCCCGCTCGAGCAGTTCAAGAACGAGCGCGGAGAGGTCGAGGTCGCCGCCGGCGACGAGGTCGAGGTCGCACTCGATTCGGTGGAGGACGGGACCGGCGAGACGCGCCTGTCACGCGAGAAGGCCAAGCGGGCCAGGACCTGGACCCGCCTGGAGCAGGCCTTCAACGACGGCGAGATCGTGACCGGCATCATCTCCGGGCGCGTCAAGGGTGGTTTCACCGTCGAGATCGAGCACGTGCGCGCATTCCTGCCCGGCTCGCTGGTGGACGTGCGCCCGGTGCGCGATACGGCCTATCTCGAGGGCAAGCCGCTCGAATTCAAGGTCATCAAGCTCGACCAGAAGCGCAACAACGTCGTGGTCTCGCGCCGCGCGGTGGTCGAGCAGGAGTTCTCGGCCGAGCGCAGTGCCCTGATGGACAACCTGCAGGAAGGTGCCGTCGTGCGCGGTTCGGTCAAGAACCTGACCGACTACGGCGCCTTCGTCGACCTGGGTGGCATCGATGGCCTGCTGCACATCACGGACATGGCGTGGAAGCGCGTCAAGCACCCGTCCGAAGTCGTGAAGGTGGGCGACGAGATCGACGTGCGCATCCTGAAGTTCGACCGCGAGCGCTCGCGGGTTTCGCTCGGCCTCAAGCAGCTCGGGGCCGATCCGTGGGAGAACATAGCCCGCCGCTACCCGCCGCACACGCGCGTGTTCGGCAAGGTCACCAACATCGCCGACTACGGCGCGTTCGTCGAGATCGAGGACGGCGTCGAGGGCCTGGTCCACGTCTCGGAGATGGACTGGACCAACAAGAACGTGAATCCGGCCAAGGTGGTGCACACCGGCCAGGAAGTCGAAGTCATGGTGCTCGACGTCGACGAGGAGCGCCGCCGCATCTCCCTCGGCCTCAAGCAGTGCAAGGCCAACCCCTGGAAGGAGTTCGCCGAGAACTCACAACCGCGGCGACAAGGTCGCGCGGCCAGATCAAGTCGATCACCGACTTCGGCATCTTCATCGGACTGCCGGGCAACATCGACGGCCTCGTGCACCTGTCGGACATCTCCTGGGATCATGCCGGGCGAGGAGGCGGTGCGCAACTACCAGAAGGGTCAGCAGGTCGAGGCGATGGTGCTGTCGATCGATCCGGAGCGCGAGCGCATCTCGCTCGGCATCAAGCAGCTGGCGAAGGACCCGTTCTCGGCCTTCATGGCCGAGAACCCGAAGGGCAGCATCGTACGGGGCGTGGTCAAGGAGGTCGACGCGCGTGGCGCGTTGATCGATCTGGGTAACGGCATCGAAGGCCAGCTGCGAGCCTCGGAACTCGGACGCGACCGGGTCGAGGATGCACGCGCGGTGCTCAAGCTCGGCGAGGAGGTCGAGTCGAAGTTCATCGGCGTGGACCGCAAGACGCGCACGATCTCGCTGTCGATCAAGGCCAAGGAAGTGCACGAGGAGGCCGAGGCGGTCCAGAACTACCGCTCCGAGGTGCCGACCTCGGGCACCAGCCTCGGCGACCTGCTCAAGGAGCAGATCAACTCTCCCGACAGGAGCTGATGGGCTCGCCGCCCGCGGAGCGGATCGGGCTCCGCCGGGCGCAGCGCCTGAATCTGGAAGCGCCATGACGAAATCGGAACTGATCGAGATCATCACCGCGAAGCAGAAGCATCTGCCGGCCAAGGACGTGGAACTCGCGCTCAAGCAGATGCTCGAGATCATGAGCGACGCGCTGGCGCAGGGCGACCGCATCGAGATCCGCGGCTTCGGCAGCTTCTCGCTGCATTTTCGCCCGCCCCGCCAGGGGCGCAATCCGAAAACCGGCGAAGCCGTCGCGCTGGCAGGCAAGTACGTGCCGCATTTCAAGCCCGGCAAGGACCTGCGCGAGCGGGTCAATGACGGCGCCGGCCAGCCGATTCGCGACTGACGCCGTCCACCTTCGACACCCCATCCATCCTCGAGGATCACCATCGTGGCGGCGAGCGAGATTCGTACGGCAGTGTTTCCCGTGGCCGGCCGCGGCACGCGTTTCCTCCCCGCGACCAAGGCGAGCCCGAAGGAGATGCTGCCGGTGGTCGACAAGCCGCTGATCCAGTATGCGGTCGAGGAGGCGATTGCCGCAGGCGCGACCCGCCTGGTGTTCGTGACCGGCTCGTCCAAGCGGGCGATCGAGGATCACTTCGACACCGATGAGGCGCTCGAGCGCCTGCTCGAGTCGCAGGGCAAGGGTGCGCTGGCGCATCAGCTGCGCAGCATGCTGCCGAGCCACGCCTCGTGCATCTATATCCGCCAGCCCGCGCCGCTGGGCCTCGGCCACGCGGTGCTGTGCGCGCGCCCGGTGGTCGGCGACGAGCCGTTCTTCGTGCACCTCGCCGATGACCTGATCGAGGCCGAGGTGCCCTGCCTGAAGCAGATGGCGGGCACTTACCGCGCCCTCGGGGGCAGCGTGCTCGGCGTGGAAGTAGTGCCCCGCCACGACACCGACAAGTACGGCATCGTCGAGGCCGAAGCGGGCGACGGGCCGGTGAACCGCATCCGCAGCATCGTCGAGAAGCCCAAACCCGAGGTCGCGCCGTCGAACCTCGCCGTGGTCGGCCGCTACGTCCTGAGCCCCGGGATCTTCACGGAGCTCGAGCGGGTCGGCGCCGGCGCCGGCGGGGAGATCCAGCTTACCGACGGCATCGCCAGGCTGCTCGCCGCACGAGCCCGTGTATGCGCACCGCTTCACCGGACGGCGTTTCGACTGCGGCAACAAGCTCGGCTACCTTCAGGCTACGGTGGAGCTGTCCCTGGCGCACCCGACTCTCGGCCGGGACTTCCGCCAGTACCTGCTCGACGTGGCAGCCCGGCTGTCGGCATCCGGCGCGGTGCGCAGCAAGCAGGCCTGACCCCAGGCGCGCGCCGCGCGCCATGAAGTGCGTCACATTCCGGTGGCGCGGGACGTTGGCTTTCCGTGGCCCAGCCGTCGCCGCCGGCATCAAGAATCGGGCGGCGGTGCCGATAGCATTACCGGGAAGTTCCACCCTGGTAGTCGCCTTCCGGCCATGCTCACAATCGTCGGCTCCGTAATCGTTCTGGGATGTGTCGCGGGCGCCTTCCTGATGGAAGGCGGCAGCCTGCTGCTGCTGTGGCATCCGAACGAGATCCTGATCATCTGCGGCGCGGCGTTCGGCGCCTTCGTGACCAGCAATCCGCTCAAGGTGGTCAAGGGCTCCTTCAGCGCCACTTTCGCGCTGCTCAAGGGTCCGCGCTACAAGCGCCAGGACTACGTCGACCTGCTCAAGCTGCTCTATGACATCCTGGTGAAGATGCGCAAGTCCGGCATGCTCGCGATCGAGGCGGACATCGAGGCGCCGGCGAAGAGCAAGCTGTTCAGCGAATATCCGCGCATCATCGCGGACCACCACATGCTCGAGTTCATCACCGACTGCCTGCGGCTGATCATCGGCGGCAACCTCGATCCGCACGAACTCGAGAGCCTGCTGGAATACGAGCTCGAGACCCATCACAAGGAGGCGGCGGAGCCCGGCGCACGCGGTGCAGCAGGTCGCCGACGCGCTGCCCGGATTCGGCATCGTCGCGGCGGTGCTCGGCATCGTCGAACACCATGGCCTCGATCGACGGCGCCGACACGGCGACGATCGGCCGCAAGGTCGCCGCGGCGCTGGTCGGCACCTTCCTCGGTATCCTGGTCGCCTACGGATTCGTCGGGCCGATCGCGGCGGCGATGGAACACCGCGCCCACGAGGAAGGCAAGGCCTTCGAAGTCGTGAAGATGGCGCTGGTCGCGAGCGTGCGCGGCTATGCGCCGACGGTCGCGGTGGAGTTCGCGCGCAAGCTGCTGTGGGCGGATGTGCGCCCGAGCTTCGCCGACCTCGAGAGCCACCTCAAGGGCAAGAAGAAGGAGCCGCAGAAGGAAGGCGTCGCGGCGTGAACGCGAAGAGCGAGCGGCCGATCCTGATCGTCAAGCGCCGCAAGGCCGGTGGCGCCGGGCACCATGGCGGCGCCTGGAAGGTCGCGTACGCGGATTTCGTGACTGCCATGATGGCCTTCTTCATGGTCATGTGGCTGATCGCCGCGGTCTCCAAGGAGCAACGCGCGGCGATCTTCGACTACTTCAAGAATCCGAGCATGGAGCAGGGCAAGAGCCCGAAGCCCGCACCGGGCCAGATGGGACCCGGCGGCGCCAGCACCAGCGTGATCAACCTGCGTGGCGGACTCGATGCCCGCAAGTCCGCGACCGCGCTGTCGACCGGGCTCGGCACGCCGATCGATTCCAAGACGCTGCAGGACCACAAGCTGACCACCGAGGAGGAGGCGCGCAAGGTCACCGAGGAAGCCGAGCACAAGAAGCTCGAATCGCTGATGGCCGAGCTGCGCCAGGCGATCGACATGAGCCAGGCGCTGCGGCCCTTCAAGGACCAGCTGCTGCTCGACATCACGCCCGAGGGGCTGCGCATCCAGATCGTCGATGCACAGAACCGCGCGATGTTCGATCTCGGCAGTTCGCGCCTCAAGGACTACACCGCGACCATCCTGCACGAACTGGCTCCGTACCTGAATTCGGTCCCCAACCGCATCAGCATCTCCGGGCATACCGACACGACGCCCGTACGTCGCACAGGCCGGTTACACCAACTGGGAGCTGTCCTCGGACCGTGCGAACGCGGCGCGCCGCGCGCTCGAAGGCGGCGGTATCGCGGTCGACAAGGTCGCGCGCGTGGTCGGACTGTCCTCGGCGGTGCTGTTCGACAAGGACAATCCGCGCAATCCGATCAACCGCCGCATCAGCATCATCGTGATGACCAAGGAAGCGGAGGATGCGGCGCTGCGCTCCGATGCCAAGGCGGCAGTGCCGCCCGGCGAACTGGGCACGAGCCTGGGAGCGAGCGGCGCCGCGTCACCGCCCTCAGTGCCGCCGCCGGCATCCGCGACGCTTCCCGCCGCGTCGCCTTCCGCCGCGTCGCCTTCCGCTGCGTCGCCGGCCGCGCCAGTGCCGACCGCCGCCGTACCACGCTAGCACGCGCGCTATCCGTTGCCGGCACCCGGGGGGTACAATGCCGCACAGCCGTCCGCCGAGGCAGACGAGACATGCTCAACAATCCGCTCCTGGGGCTGCGTGCGCTCGGTCAGTCGGTGTGGATCGACTACATCCACCGCGACCTGCTCGCCGGCGGGGGCCTCAAGCAGCTGATCGATCAGGATGGGGTCTGCGGCATGACCTCGAATCCGGCGATCTTCGAGCACGCGATTGCCGCAAGCACCAGCTATGATGCCGAGATCCGCGCGCTCGCGGGCCGCGGGCAGGACCCATCGGCAATCTACGAGTCCTTGAGCCAGCGTGACGTGCAGCAGGCGGCGGACCAGTTCCGCGCCGTGTACGACGCGACCCGGGGCGGGGACGGCTACGTGAGTCTGGAAGTCAACCCGCACCTGGCACAGGACGCCGCGGGCACGATCGCCGAGGGCAAGCGCCTGTGGCGGGCACTGGACCGTCCGAACGTATTCATCAAGGTACCCGGTACGGTCGCAGGACTGGATGCCATCCGGGAGCTGATCGGCGAGGGCATCAACGTCAACGTCACGCTGCTGTTCGGGCTGCAGCGCTACCGGGCCGTGATCGACGCCTACCTCGAAGGGCTCGAGGCGCGCCTGCGGCGCGGGTTGCGGCTCGCCACCGTCGCGTGCGTCGCGAGCTTCTTCGTGAGCCGCATCGACGCGTTGGTCGATCCGCTGCTCGATGCGCTGATCGCCGGCGGCGATCCGCGTGCCAGCGCGGCGCGCGCGGCACGCGGGCGGGTCGCGATCGCCAATGCCAAGCTGGCCTACCAGATGTATCGCCATGTGTTCGCGCACGAGCGCTTTCACGTGCTGGCGGCGCGCGGCGCGCGCGTGCAGCGGCTGCTCTGGGCCAGCACCAGCACCAAGGATCCGCTGTTCAGCGACGTCAAGTACGTGGAGGCGCTGATCGGCGCCGACACCATCAACACGATGCCGCTCGAGACCATCGATGCCTACCGCGACCACGGGCAGCCCGAGCCACGCCTCACGCTCGATCTGCTCGAAGCACGCAGCGTGATCGAGGGACTCGGCGCGCTCGGGATCGATCTCGAGGCCGTCACGACGCGGCTGGAGACGGAGGGCATCGCCAAGTTCAATGCGCCGTTCGACAAGCTGATCGCTTCGATCGCGGCCAAGACCGCCGGCGTTCCCGTTGCCTGAGCGTGCCGGGAGCAGCGGCGCAATCGCGCTGCTGGCGGCGTTGGCGGCGCTGGGCGCCGGGGCGGGCGCCAGTGCCGCGAGCCCTGTCGCGGGTGCCCGCAACGTGCTGATCTTCGTCGCCGATGGGCTGCGGCCCGGCTCCGTGACGGCCGAGGACGCGCCGGCGCTGTATGCGCTGCGCGCGCACGGCACCAGCTTTCCCGACAGCCATGCGCTGTTCCCGACCTTCACGACCCCGAACGCGGCGGCACTCGCCACCGGGCACTACCTCGGTGACACCGGCGACTTCGGCAATTCCCTGTACGCCGGCTACCGGCTGTTCGAGCATGGAGAATTCGGCCGGCAGATCGACGGCAGTACGCCGTTCATCGAGAACGACCTGGCGCTCGGGGATCTCGACGGGCACTACGGCGGCAACTTCCTCGGCGAGGACAGCCTGCTGGCGCTGGCGCGGGCGCAGGGTTACAGCACGGCCGCGATCGGCAAGCTGGGCCCGGTGGCGATCCAGGACGTCGGCGAACTCGCGCCGCGCAAAGGGGCGTTCGCGGTCCCGCATACCATCGTGATCGATGATGCCACCGGCGGCGAGGCACCCCCGCTCGACCCGATGCTCGAGCTCGCGTTCGACAGCGCGGGGCTGGCGCATGCCGCGCCGCCACGGCTGCAGAGCCCGGGCGACAGCCGCACGCCTGGAACCCATGTGGCCAACTGGGCGCAGCAGTCCTGGTTCCTGGACGTGGCGACGAAAGTGGTGCTGCCGCTGTTCGGCCAGCGCCAGGTGCCGTTCGCGCTGGTGTACTGGTCGCGCGATCCCGACGGCACCCAGCACAACCAGGGTGACAGCCTCAATACGCTCGCGCCGGGCATCAATGGATCGACCTCGCGCGCCGCCGTGCGGCACGCCGACCAGGAGCTGCGCACGCTGCTCGAGTATCTGCGCACGCACGGCGATCTCGCACGGCGCACCGACGTATTCGTGGTCTCCGATCACGGCTATGCGACGATCAGCAAGCGTGACCTGGATTCCCAGGGTCATGCGACTGCCAGTCCGGCGGCCCAGGCGCACTATCCGGACGTGCCGGAGGGCTTCCTGCCGCCCGGCTTCCTCGCGCTCGATCTCGCCGCACTGCTGCACGAGCCGCTGTTCGATCCGGACGATCGCTACCAGCCCGTGGCGCCGGGGGCGCATCCGCGCGCCGGCAACGGCGTGATCGGCGGCAGCGGCGGTGCCGCCGGCGCGAGCGATGCCGACGTGATCGTCGCCGCCAATGGCGGCTCGGACCTGCTGTACCTGCCGCATGCCCAGGCTCCGCAGGTGCAACGCGTGGTGGCGCTGCTCGCCGCCCTCGACTACGTCGGCGCGCTGTTCGTCGAGGACCGCTTCGGGTCGCTGCCCGGGGCGTTGCCGCTGTCGAGCATTGCGCTCGAGGGCTCCGCCAGGCTGCCGGAGCCGACGATCGTCGTATCCTTTCGCAGCTTCCTGCCGGACATCGCGGCCGGGCTCGCCGACGACCCGCTGCAGCATGCGGTGCTGATCGCCGACACCCCGCTACAGCAGGGGCAGGGCATGCACGGCGGCTTCGGACGCGACAATACCTACAATTTCATGGCCGCCCTCGGGCCGGACTTCCGCGCTGGATTCCAGGACCCACTGCCGGTCAGCAACGCGGACGTCGCCCCGACGCTCGAGCGGCTGCTGCACCTTCAGGCGCGTCCGCGCGGCCGGCTCGTCGGGCGGGTGCTCGAGGAAGCGCTGCGCACCGGCAAGCCTGCGTCCGGGTCGGCACAGCACTGTGTCGCGATCTCGCAGCCGGCCGCCGATGGGCGCGTCACGGTGCTCGATTACCAGCGCTTCGAGGGTCGGCTGTATCCGGATAGCGCGCAGTTCCGTCCCGGAGGCCCCGGCGATGTCAGCACCTGCCCCTGAGAGCAGCGCCGGTCGCACGCCGGCGGGGTGATTGAGGATGCAAGCACAGCCTGGTGACTCAATCGATTCCGCGTCCTTCAAGGCCGGCATGCGGCAACTTGCCGGTGGGGTGTGCATCATCACTTCGCTGGGGTTGGACGGCAGGCGCGCGGGGCTCACTGCCACCGCGGTATGTTCGGTCTCGGCCGAACCGCCAGTGCTGCTGATCTGCGTGCACCGGGACAACCGTTCGCACGACGTGATCCGCGAGGCCGGCGCGTTCGCGGTGAACGTTCTGGCCGTCAGCGACCAGCAGCTGGCCCATCGCTTTGCCGGCCGCGTGGCCGGGGAGGAGCGTTTCCAGGGGGCGCACTGGACCGCGCTGCTCACCGGCGCTCCGGTGCTCGCGAGCGCGCTCGCTAGCTTCGACTGCCGCATCGCCCAGGTCATCGACGTCGGCACGCATCGCGTGATCCTCGGGGCGGTGCAGGCGGTGCGGACCGGGCCGGCGCTCGACCGGCCACTGCTGTACGCGAACGGCAGCTACGGCGGATTTTCCACCGCCCTGGCTCAGCCGGGGCCGGAGGAAGAGGGGCTGTAGAGGGCGAGCGCCGCCATGAACTCCCCGACCGGCATCGCATCGAGCCGCTGCGGGTCCTCGAACAATGCGCGCACGCTCGGGGCCTGCGCAGCGGGGAAATGACCGTCGACTGCGCGCTCGAACTTCGCGCGCAGCAACGGCAACCCCTCGACGCGCCGCTCGCGGTGCCCGAGCGGCACGTCCACCCGCACGCGCGGCGTGCTGGTGCCATCGTTGAACCGCACCTGGACCGCGTTGCCGATGTAGCGCTTGTCGGGGGCATAGTAATCGAGCGTGAACGCCGGATTCTCCCGTACCTGCGTCCGCGCCCGCAGGGCGTCGATGCGCGGATCGGCGGCAACCGCATCCTCGTAATCCTCGGCCCGCAACGTGCCGGTGAGCAATGCCACGGCGACCATGTACTGCAGGCAATGATCGCGATCGGCCGGATTGGCGAGCGGGCCGGTCTTGTCGATGATCCGCAGCGCGGGCTCCTGCGTCTCGAGCTCGATGCGCTCGATCTGGCCGATGCGGCCGCGGACCAGCGGGTGCAGCCGGGTCGCGGCTTCCACCGCGGTCTGGGCGTGAAATTCGGCCGGATAGGCGATCTTGAACAGCACGTTTTCCATCACGTAGCTGCCGAGCGGGCGCGGCAGCAGGATCGGGCGGCCGCCATACAGCACGTCGCAGAACCCCCAGGTGCGCGCACTCAGGGCCGACGGATAGCCCATCTCGCCCCCGAGGCTCATCAGCGCGTGGCGTACCGCGCGGCTGGTCGCATCCCCGGCGGCCCAGCTCTTGCGCGCACCGGTATTGGGCGCATGCCGGTAGGCGCGTAGCGCGCCACCGTCGAGCCAGGCATTGGACAGCGCGTTGACGACCTGCGCGGTACTGCCTCCGAGCAGCGCGGTGGCCACCGCGGCCGAGGCGACGCGCACCAGCAGCACGTGATCGAGGCCGACGCGGTTGAAGCCGTTCTCGAGCGCGAGCACGCCCTGGATCTCGTGGGCCTTGATCATTGCGGTGAGCACGTCGCGCACGCGCAGGGCGCCGTGGGGTCCGTCGCCGCGCCGTGCCTGGTAATCGGCGAGTGCCAGGATGCTGCCGAGGTTGTCGGACGGATGGCCCCATTCGGCCGCGAGCCAGGTGTCGTTGAAATCCAGCCAGCGGATCATCGCGCCGATGCAGAAGGCGGCCTGTACCGGATCGAGCTCGAAGGCGGTACCCGGGACCCGGGCGCCGCCGTTCATCCCGGCGCCCGGAACCACCGGTCCCAGCAGGCGCGTGCACGCGGAGTAGCGCAGCGCCAGGAATGCGCAGGCCAGCGAGTCCATCAGGCAGTGGCGCGCGGTCTCGTAGGCCGCGGCGCTGGCGATCGGCGCCTCGCACGCGTACTGCGCGATCGTGCGCAGTACCGCGTCCGGCTGCGGCCGCTGCGCGGCGCGCGGATCGGTGGTGGTCACTTCAGGGACGCGCCTCGAGTGGTACGAACTCGCGGTTGGCCGGCCCGACGTACTGCGCAGCGGGACGGATGATCCGGCCGTCCTCACGCTGCTCGATCACGTGCGCGGCCCAGCCGCTGGTGCGTGCGAGCACGAACAGCGGCGTGAACATCGCGGTCGGCACGCCCATGTGGTGGTAGGCGACCGCGGAGTACCAGTCGAGATTCGCGAACATGCCCTTCGCCGCCCCCATCACCAGCTCGATGCGCTCGGCGATCCGGAACGCGCGTTCATCCCCGGCCTGCCGGCTCAGGTCGGCGGCCACCTGCTTGATGATGCCGTTGCGCGGATCACTCTGCGTGTAGACCGGGTGGCCGAAGCCGATGATGACCTCGCGGCGATCGAGCCGGGCGCGCACGTCCGCCTCGGCGACGTCGGGGTCGGCGTAGCGCTGCTGCACCTCGAAGGCGGCCTCGTTGGCGCCGCCGTGCTTCGGGCCACGCAGGGCGCCGATCGCGCCGGTGAGGCAGGAGTAGAAGTCGGATCCGGTGCCGGCGATCACTCGGGCCGCGAAGGTCGAGGCGGTCAGCTCGTGCTCGGCATAGAGGATCAGCGAGGTGTGCATCGCGCGCACCCACGCGGCGTCCGGCGCCCGGCCGTGCAGCAGGTGCAGGAAATGACCGCCGATCGAATCATCCCCGGTTTCGGGATGGATGCGCTCACCGTCGTGGCTGTAGTGATACCAGTAGGCCAGCATCGAGCCGAGGGAGGCGAGCAGCCGGTCCGCGATCGCGCGCGCGCCGGCGGGCGCATGGGCCTCGGCCTCGGGCAGCAGGCACCCGAGTACCGAGACGCCGGTGCGCAGTACGTCCATCGGATGGGCGGCAGCCGGCAGCGCCTCCAGGGCGCTGCGCAGTGCGGCCGGCAGGCCGCGCAGCGACTGCAGATGACGCCTGTAGCCCGCCAGTTCGTGCCGGTTCGGCAGGCGTCCGTGGACCAGCAGGTGCGCGATCTCCTCGAACTCGCAGCGGGTCGCGATATCGAGGATGTCGTAGCCTCGATAGTGCAGGTCGTTGCCGGACTGGCCGACCGTGCAGATCGCGGTATGGCCCGCGACGACGCCGGAGAGCGCGACGGATTTCTTCGCCCGCGCGCGGCCGGCGAGATTGCTGCCGCCCGCGGCGGGATCAGTGCTCACGGTGCCCCATCCGGTCCGCCATACAGCGCATCCAGCCGTGCCTCGTAGTCGCGGTAGCCGAGCACGGCATACAGTTCGTCGCGGGTCTGCATGCGCGGGAGCACTCCGGCCTGCGTGCCCTCCTGCCGGATCGCCGCAAACACCTCGAGTGCTGCGCGGCTCATCGCCCGGAACGCCGACAGCGGGTAGAGCACCAGCCGCACGCCGGCCGCGCCGAGCTCGGCGCAGGTGAACAGCGGCGTGCGA
>CAWIQV010000063.1:0-12626 GCA_963838275.1 uncultured Gammaproteobacteria bacterium
AGGTTTTGTCGTTCGACAGTTGCGTCTTGCTGGCGCCGACTGCGTGGCGATGTTCGACACCGCGGCCGGTACGCTGGCGCCGGAGGCCTTCGCGCGCCACGTGGCCGGGCCGCTCGCGGCGGTGCTGCAGCTGTTCCGCGCCCGCTGCCCGCACACGCCGGTGATCTATTACTCGCGCGATACCGGGCCGGCGCACTGGGCGGCGCTGCGGGGCCTGGATTTCCAGTGCCTCGGGGTCGACTGGCGGCACGACCTCGGCGAGGTGCTGCGCACGCAGGGAGCGCAGTGGAGCGTGCAGGGCAACATCGACCCGCAGTGGCTGCTGCTGCCGGCGGCCGAGCTCGAGCCGCTGCTGCGCGCGAAATTCGAACGCCTGCTGGCCGAGCCCGCGGCGCTGCGCGCCGGCTGGGTCTGCGGACTCGGGCACGGCGTACTGCAGAACACGCCGGAAGAGAACGTGCACCTGGCCCTGCGGGTGCAGCGGGAGATGTTTGCATGAACGCCATTGCAGGCGATCCGCTGATCGCGAAGTACGACGTCGCCGGACCGCGCTACACCAGTTATCCGACCGTGCCGTACTGGGACAGCACGCCCGGGGAGGCACAGTGGCTCGGGCACGTCGCGCGCGCACTCGAGACGCGCGACGTACACGGAGCGGCGCTCTACCTGCACATCCCGTTCTGCAGCCATCTGTGCACGTACTGCGGCTGCAATACCCGCATCACGCGTACGCACCAGATCGTGCTGCCCTACGTGCATTCGCTGCTCGCCGAATTCGACCTGTACCTCGAGCATCTGCCGGCCGGTCCGCTCGAGCTCGGGGAACTGCACCTGGGGGGCGGCACGCCGACGTTCCTGACCGCCGAGGAACTCGAAGTGCTGCTCTCGGGCCTGTTCACGCGCGTGCGGCTGCGGCCCGACGGAATCGCCTCGGTCGAGGTCGATCCGCGCGTCACGAGCCCCGACCAGCTCGCCGTGCTCGCGCGCTACGGCTTCCGCCGGATCAGCCTCGGGGTGCAGGATTTCGATCCGCGCGTACAGGACATCGTCAACCGCGTGCAGAGCGAGGAGCAGGTGCGGGAGGTCACGGCGGCGGCCCGCGCGCTGGGATATACCAGCGTGAATTTCGACCTGATCTACGGCCTGCCGCTGCAGACGCGCACGAGCATCGAGTCGACGATGCAGGCCGTGCGCCGCCTGCGGCCGGACCGCATCGCCCTCTACGGCTATGCGCACGTGCCGTGGATCAAGCCCGGTCAGCGCCGCTTCACCGAGGAAGACCTGCCGCAGGGGGATGAGAAGCGCGCGCTGTACGAGCTCGGCCGCGAACGCCTCGAGCGCGACGGCTATCGCGAGATCGGCCTGGACCATTTCGCGCTCGAGTCCGACAGCCTCTGGAAGGCGCTGCGCTCCGGCGCACTGCACCGCAATTTCATGGGATACACGGACGCGTTCACCCGTCCGCTGATCGGGCTCGGCGTCTCGGCCATCGGCGATGCCGGAGACGCCTACGTGCAGAACGAGAAGGACCTGCAGCACTACCAGGAGCGCGTCGCGCGCGGCGAGCTGCCGATCCATCGCGGGCACGTGCTCGATGCCGAAGACCAGGCGCTGCGGCGCCACATCCTGCGGCTCATGACGCGCCTCGCGACCCGCTGGGACAGCCCGCAGGACTACACGCCATTCCTCGACGAGGCCGTCGACAAGCTGGCCGAGCCGGCGGCCGACGGGCTGGTCGAGATCGACGCGGGCGGATGCCGCGTCACGGAGAAGGGCCGCGGCTACCTGCGCAACATCTGCATGGCCTTCGACGCGCGGCTCGCGCGGCGCATGCCGGAAAAGGTGCTGTTCAGCCGGACCGTCTAGAAGGGCTTGACGACGGCGAGCAGGACGATCGGCACGACGAACAGCAGCGCGGCCTCGTTGAACAGCCGCAGCGTGATCGCCCCGGGCATCGGCGCGCCGCGCGCCATGCGGCCGTACAGTACGCGGCAGGCCAGGTGGTAGCCGACCAGCCCGAGCACGAACACCAGCTTCACCATTAGCCAGCGACCGGTGTCGCCATACCCGAGCCAGAGCGCGAGGCCCAGGGACAGCGCGAGGGTTCCCATGATCGTCATGAACGCGAACAGCCGGCGCGCCATCACGACCAGTCGCCGCACGTCCTCGCCGCGCCCCTGGCCTTCCGCGTAGTGCACGAAGATGCGCGGCAGGTAGAACAGGCCGGCGAGCCAGGCGATCACGAACAGCAGATGCAGCGCCTTGATCCAGAGCATGCCGCGCACGATAGCGCGCCTGCGGGCCTTCGGGCTATGGCCCGCCACCGCCCGCCATGGTCCGCAGGGGCCCGGTTGGCTAGACTGACCCGAATGTCGCTCTCCCTCGACGCCACCACGCCCGAGCAGTCCGAGGGCCGCCCGGCCTGGTGGCTGCGCTCGCTCGCCGCGCTGCCCTGGCCTGCGCTGTACGCGCTGGCCGCCGCGCTGGCGTTCCTGCTCCGTCGCGTCGTGCGTTACCGCGTCAGCGTCGCGCGCGCGAACCTGCGGCGCTGCTTTCCGGAGCTCCCGCCGGCCCGGATCGAGGCGCTGCTCGGGTCCCACTACCGCCAGCTCGCGCAGGTCGCGGTCGAGGCCATCAGGATCCTGCGCATGCCGCCCGAGGAGATGCGCGCGCGCGTGCCGGTCGTGGCTTTCGAGCCGGTGCAGGCCGAACTGGACGCCGGCCGTTCGGTACTGCTGCTGGCCGCGCACCAGTGCAACTGGGAGTGGGCGCTGCAGGCGATCACGCTGCGCCTGGGCGTACCGCTGGATGCGGCCTACAAGCCACTGCATGCGCCTGGTGCGGACCGGGAACTGCGCCGCCTGCGCACCCGCTATGGCGCCCACCTGGTGGCGGCCAAGAAGATCGTGCGCGAGATCGCACGGCGCCGCGGCCAGCTGCACGGGCTCGCGCTGATGGCCGACCAGATGCCCTCCTCGAGCGCCAGCCGTCAATGGCTGCGCTTTCTCGGCACCGACACCGCGTTCTACCCGGGTCCCGGCGAGATCGCGCGGCTCAGCGGCTACGCCGCGTTCTTCGTGGCCATGCGGCGTACCGGCCGCGGGCGCTATGAATGCCGCATCGAGCCGCTGTGCGCGGCCGGCGAACGGCTGGATCCGGCACAGTTCACGCTCCGGTACGCGCGCTGCGTCGAGCAGCAGGTGCGCGACGCACCCGCGGACTGGACCTGGGGTCATCGGCGCTGGAAGCTCGCGCCACCGACCTGAACCGCGCGACCCGCAGGCCGCCATCGGGATCCACGGACTGCTAGCGCGGCAGCGCGCGCCGTACCGCTATGGTCCTGCCGGCATGCCGCGCCGCGCCCAGGGGCGCGACCTGGCGGGTGCCGATCGGCTGGACGATCCGGCGATGCGCCGCGGCCGCGGCCGGTGTGCGCAGCGCCGGGGCCGCGGGCTGCGCCGGAGCGGCGATCAGCGTGGCGGGCGCTCCCAGCAGGCAGGCCGCAGCGCCGAGCGCCAGCGCCCGCTGCCGCGCCGCACGCCACCACCCGTGCCGGTCGGAAGTGCCGCGCTTCACGTCATGCCTCCGTTGATGGATACGACCTGGCCCGTAATATAGGCTGCCGCGTCGCTGGCCAGGAAGGCCACCAGGTGGGCGACTTCCCCGGCAGTGCCCGGTCGCCCCAGCGGCACCAGGCGATCGATCGCCGCGGCGTCGAAACTCTCCGCGCTCATCGGCGATGCGATGATGCCCGGGGCGACCGCGTTGACGGTGATGCCGCGGCTCGCGACTTCGAGCGCGAGTGCGCGCGTCGCGGCGTTCAGGGCGCCCTTGGCCGCGGCGTAGTTCACCTGGCCGCGATTGCCGATCAGGGCGGCCACCGAAGACATGTTGATGATGCGTCCCCAGCGCGTCCGGATCATCGGCAGCAGCAGCGGCTGCGTCACGTGGAAGAACCCGTTCAGCGACACGTCGATGACACGATGCCATTGCTGCGCGCGCATGCCCGGCAGCACCGCATCATCGTGCACGCCGGCATTGTTCACGAGAATCTGGATCGGTCCGTCCGCGAGCAATCCATTCAGCGCCGCGCCGGCCGCGGCCGCGTCGGTCACGTCGAACTGCAGGCTGCGCGCACGCGCACCGTCCGCGCGCAGCGCGTGTACCAGGGCCTCGGCCTGCTGCGTGCCGCGGTGCGCATGCACGCAGACCTCGTGGCCCTGCAGCGCCAGCGCCTGGCAGATCGCCGCGCCGAGCGCACCGCTCGCCCCGGTCACCAGTGCGCGGCGCGTGGCGGCACTCATCGCGCCCACCCGGTGGCCGCGCCGAACCAGAGACTGGCGCGGCCCTGGGCGAGCAGCCGCTCGGCGTGCCGGAGGCTGAAGTCGTACAGGGCCCCGTCCGCGCCGGACTGCAGGAGTTCGGCCCGCACCCGCAGCTCGCCTTCCAGGTCGTCCAGCCGCGCCACGTACAGGTCCACGCCGCGCGCACTGCTGAGCAGCCCCAGCGCGCCGGCAGTACCGGGGCCCGCGCCGGCCAGCGCACCATGCACGGCCATCGCCTGTGCGGCGTATTCGAGTGCGCAGCCCGCGCCGAGCCGGCCGCGGTGGCGCAGCGGATGATCGGTCGCGCGATGCGTAGTGGCCGTACACTCGATCCGCCCTGCGTCCCAGGCGCATACCGCATCGAGCAGGCACATGCGGCCGCGGTGCGGGATATGCGCTTCGATCCAGGCACGCTCGAGCCTCATGTGTCGATCCGCACGCGCAGCCGCGCCGTGTCGAGATAGTCGAGCACCACGCCCGCGGGTGCGCCCGCACCGCGGGCGAGTCGCGCGAGCAGCGGCAGCGCCCGCGCGGCCGGAATCGCGACGCGCATCGCCTCGAGCGCGGGATCGGCGATCGTGTCGGGCGGATCGGTGCTGAGCGCGACGTGCAGCGCCGCGCGCGCCCTCGGCGAGCCTGCCGGGCCCAGCACCAGCGCCACGCCGAAGGCATCCGGGATCGGCCGCTTCGCGTACAGCGGCGGCGGGTAGTCGGCGTCGTAGGCGATCAGCAGTACGGGCTCGCCCGTCTGATCGACCTGCGCCATCGCCTCCAGCAGTCCGGCACCGAAGCTGGCGTCAAAGGCGCACAGCGCGATCGAGGGCAGCGTGCAGCCCTGGGCGATGCTCCAGTAGCCCGACGCGGCGTTGTGAACCGAATTGTGGAACCGCGTCGGCGAGATCAGGCGCTCGGGCGTCGCGAGCGCTTCGCAGATCGCGTGCAGGGTCTCCCCGTCGCCCCCCGAGGAACTGAACACGCTCGGCAAGGTGCGCGCCGCGCGGCCCGAATGGCCGACGGCCTCGGCACCCACCGCGAGCGCGAGGCGGATCAGTCGGCCGGCGCGCCGGCGCTCCGTCGCGGGCAGGTCGGCCGGATCCGGCAACACGGTGCGCGCCGGGACATGGGGCCGCGCGCCGGCGAGCACCGCTGCCGTCGCGCTCCAGTCAGCCAGGCCGGGCCCGAGCACGCCCACGCCCTCGATGCAGGCGACGAGTTGGCTCACCCGGAGTCCTACGCGCGCCCGAACAGCAACGCGCAGTTCGCGCCGCCGAAGCCGAATGAATTGCTGAGCACGCGATGCAGCGGCAGCTCGAGGTTCGCGGTCTCGTAGCGCAGCGCGAGCCGCGGATCGGGCTCGCGCGTGTTCAGTCCGCCCGGCAGCAGGCCGTGGCGCAGGGCCAGCGCGCAGATCACGGCCTCGAGCGCGCCGGCCGCACCGAGCGTGTGTCCCATGGCCGCCTTGGTCGAACTGCAGGGAGTGCCGGTGCCGAACAGGCTGCTGATGGCGTGGCCCTCGGCACTGTCATTGCTCGGGGTGCCCGTGCCGTGCAGGTTGATGTAGTCGACCTGTTCCGGAGCGATGCCGGCCGCGTCGAGCGCGCGCTGCATGGCCGCGCGCGCTCCGGCTCCCTGCGGCTCTGGACTCGACATGTGGTACGCATCGGCCGACTCGCCGATCCCCTGCAGCAGGATCGCGTCCGGCGACGGCGTCGCCGGCGCGCGCTCCAGCAGCACGAAGGCGGCCGCCTCGCCGATCGAGAGGCCGTCGCGGCGCAGGTCGAACGGCCGGCATGGTCCGCTCGCGGTGAGCTGCAGGGCGTGGAAGCCGTACAGCGTCGTCAGGCACAGCGAGTCCACGCCACCGACCACCGCCGCGTCGATCAGCCCGGCCGCCAGCATGCGTGCCGCGGCCGGAAAGGCCTTGGCGCTGGAGGAGCAGGCGGTCGAGATCGTGACCGCCGGTCCGGTCAGGCCGAGCGCCCGGCGCACGTAGTCGGTGACGGAGAAGGAGTTGTGCCGATGCGCATAGTCATAGCGGCGCGGCAGCGCACCGCTCGCCGGGTCGCGCTCGCGGTACGCCAGTTCCGTCTCGAGGATGCCGGAGGTGCTGGTGCCGAGGAACACGCCGACACGATCGGCCCCGTGGCGCGCGACCGCAGCGCCCACCGCGTCCGTGAATCCGTCCTGCAGCAGCCCGAGCTGTGCCAGCCGGTTGTTGCGGCACTCGAAGGCGGCGAGCGCCGCGGGCAGCTCCACGGCATCCAGCTCCGGGACGGCGCCGATCTGCATGTCGAGCCGTACGCTCTCGAAATGGCATGGCGCGAGCGCGCTGCGGCGTTCGCGCAGCGCGCCGAGCGTGGTCGCGAGCCCGGCGCCGAGCGCGCTCGTGGCCGTCATGGCTGCAAGCCATACCGGTTTCATGTCGGGTGCGCGATCAGCATGACGTTGGCAAACGGAGTTCCCTGGCTCATCGGTAGCGGCTCGCTGTCGAAGCCGCACTCTCGCAGCAGCGTGCGCCATTGCGCAATGCCACGGCAGTGCAGCGCCACCAGACCGTGCCCGCGCGCGAACAGCGCCGCGTGGTCGACCCAGCGGCTGATCCGGAAGCGCAGGCCCCCGGCCTGGTCCCCCACGCGCAGCAGCAGCAGCCCCGGCACGGGCAGCGCCTCACGCACCCGCTGCAGCAGCGCGCGCTGCTCCTCGAAGCCGAGGTAATGCAGCACGTCCAGGATGACGACCGCATCGGCGCTGCCGAAGCTGGCGCTGCGGATATCCCCGAGCGTCAGCGCAGCGTCGGGCCCCAGCGCGCGGCGTGCCCGCTCGATGTCCCGCGGCATCAGCTCGATGCCGTGCCAGCGGACCTGGGTCGGCGGTGGCGGCCAGTCCGCCGGCCAGCAGCCCTCGGTCCAGCACCGGGCCGCGGCACGCAGCCACGCGCCGAGCAGTCCCTGGCCGCACCCGAGGTCGAGGATCCGGGAGCGCCCGGCGAGCAGGCCACGCTCCAGGATGGCGGTGAAGGCCGGGTCGCGGCCCAGCTTGCCGCGCGCGAAGTGATACGCGAAGCGCCCGGCGGCGCGGTAGGGTTCGGTGGCCGCGTCCAGCAGCCGTGCGCGCGCCGGCGGGTTCATGCGCGGGCGGCCGGTGCGCGCGCCTCGGCCAGCGTCACCGGGTGCAGGCCCGCCTGCGCGATCGCTGCCAGCAGCGGTGGCAGCACCTCGATCACGACGGGCGCGCCGGAGCGCGTGTGCGCCGCGTGCCCGTCGTGCAGCAGCAGGATGTCGCCCGCGCCGAGGTGGCGGCGCAGCCGCCGCAGCACCTGTGCGGGATCGCTGCGCACGGTGTCGAAACCGCGGCGCGTCCAGCTCGCGAGCTGCAGTCCGAGGCGGTGCAGCACCGGATCGAGCAGCGGGCTGCGCAGGCCGGCCGGTGCACGGAAGAACTCGGGCATGCGGCCCGACAGCCGCGCGAGTCCCTGCTGCGCGCGCACGATCTCCTCGCGCAGCGCCTGGGGTCCGAGCAGCGAGAAGTGGTGTCGGTGGAGGTAGCTGTGGTTCTCGATCGCATGCCCCTGCGCGACGCAGGCGCGCACCAGCTCGGGATACCGTTCGGCACGCTCGCCGATGCAGAAGAATGTCGCCCGCACGCGGTGCGCGGCCAGCAGCGCGAGCACGGCGGGTGTGACCTGCGGATCCGGCCCGTCATCGATCGTGAGTGCGACCTCGCCGCGTCGCACCGCCGCCGGCGGGAGCCGCGTCCAGTTCGAGCCGAGCGCGCTGCTGCGCGGCCACAATCCCGTCGCGGCGAGCTGCAGGTGGTTCGCGACCACGGCGCCGGCCGTCCACGGCCACCAGTGAGGCTGCAGCGCCGTGATCGCTGCGGCACTGCCATGTACGGCGGCCGAGGCGCGCAGCAGCAGGGTCGGCTGCCAGCGGGCCGGCGCCGCCACCGGTGGCAGCAGGGCAGCGGGCGGCGGAGCGGGTTCCGGTACGGTCATGCGGATGGACGACGGGATGACGGTGGCACCTGGGCGGCCGCGTAGCGATCGAGGAAATTGTCCCAGAGTTGGCGCCAGACCGGCCAGTCGTGTCCTCCAGGCAGTATCCGGGTGCTTGCGGCCGGCAGTGCCTCGGCCAGCAGCCGATGAACCGCCGCGAATCGATCATCGCTGCCGAGTCCGAGAAATACCGCGGGCGGCGGTGCGCCCAGCCCCTGCAGGTAGCGCCAGACCAGGCGCTCGTCGTCGTCCTCGCCGGGATCACCGGCTTTCCAGCTGCGCAGCCCCCCCTGCTCCGCGACCTCGGCCGCCACCAGCCGGTTGCCAAGGTAGGGCGCGATCAGGCACAGCCCGTCGGCGACCCCGGGGTAGCGCGCTGCGCACCGCAGTGCCATGAATCCGCCGAGCGAGATGCCGCCGATCCACAGCGCGCGTCCGGCCGCGCGCGCCGGCTGGATGACGCCGCCATGCAGCTCGCCGAGCCAGTCGCGGTCGGCGAGATGGCGCAGCTCGGGCGCGACCAGTACCAGCTCGAGCGCGAGCGCGCGTTGCGCGATCGCGCGATCGAATCCAGCGCGCAGGAAGTCTTCGGGCTCCTGCCAGGCCCCGGGCAGCAGTACGATGCAGGCGGCGCGCGGGTCCGGCCGTGGAGCGGCGATGCGTAGCGTCCGCATCAGCGCCGCATCCCCGAGGCGTCCGGCAGCAGTGCGCGCGGGCAGAGCAGCGCCGCGAACAGCAGCGCCAGCGCGGTCCCCGGTGCCACGGTGGTGCCGAGGGCGTGCAGTACCGGCACGCTCGAGAACGCCAGCACGCCGAAGCCGATCACGGTGCTGGCATTGGCGATGAGCAGCGATGCCAGTGTCCGCGGCAGCTGGACGCGATCGGCGTCGGCGGCGCTGCGGTCGAAGAACAGGGCGTAGTTGGATCCGACCGCGACGATCAACAGCAGCCCGATCAGGTGCAGGATTCCCAGCGCCGTGCCGGCGGCCAGCAGCATCGCGGCGACGCACAGCACCGCCAGCAGCAGCGGGGCAATCACCCGGGCGACGCGCCGCGGACTGCGCAGTGCGAGCACCAGCAGCACCACGATGGCCGCGAATCCGAGCAGCGAGAGCCGGATCGCCTCCCGCAGGTAGCCGCCATACAGCGCATCGGTCTCCTGACGCAGGTTGAGCACCTGGACGGTGCCGGCGGGATATCCGGCCAGCGCGGCGCGCACGCGCGCGACATCGATCGAGCCGGCCGCCGCCGGGTCGGCGCTGGCGCGCAGCGGCAGCAACGCCCGCCACTGCGAGTCCGGATGCCACAGCATCGCATCGAGCGCCAGGGCGAAGGACGTGCCTTCGAGGGCAGCGCGCTCCAGGGGCGGCGCCTGCCGGGCGCCATCGACCGCCTGGATGAACTCCGCGAACGCGGTGGGACGCACCGGCAGGCTTGCGGTCGCGGCGGCGAGCCGCGCGCGCAGCGTCGCCGCATCGGGCAGGCTCGCGCGTCGCGCCGCCTGGGTCGCGGCGCTGGGCAGGAAGCGCGCCGGGCTGTCGTAGCCGGCAATCACGCCGGCGGCTACCAGCGCATCGAGCTGCGCGGCCGACCTGTTCGGCGCGCTCGAGCAGCTGCTCCTGGTCCGGCGCGAGCACGGCCACGAGGTTGCCGGGGTCCGGCGCTCCGAGCTCGCTGCGCAGCTGCGTATCGAGGGCCTGCGCCTGCGGCGAGACCGGACTGAGCGCCGCCAGGTCCAGGTTCCAGAGCCGATGCCGGTGCGCGGCGATCACGCCGGCGCAGGCTACCGCGACGCAGACCAGGGCCAGCGGCGCGACGCGCAGCCGGGCGAGCGCGCGCGCAGCGGCGGTGCCGAAGGGCGCGAGGTCGCGCACCCGCAGGTCTGCCGGCAGCAGCGCCGGCAGTACCAGCCGGGTCGCGAGGGCGGCGGCGAGCAGCCCGCTGATCGAGTACAGCCCGAGCTGCGCCAGACCCGGGAAACGCCGAAGGCAGCAGCGAGGCGAATCCGCATACCGAGGTCAACACGCCCAGGCCCATCGTCGGCCAGAGCTGCGCCGGCACCAGCCGCGGGCGCCAGTGTCCCGTGGACGGGCTGGGTCGCGACTGCAGCAGCAGGTAGACCGAGTAGTCGACCGACTCCCCGATCAGTGTGATGCCGAAGCCGAGCGTGACGCCGTGCACCGACGCCGAAGCCGAGGGCCACGGCGGCGACGCCGGCCAGCGCACCGGAGAGCACCGGCAGCAGGCCGAGCAGCAGCGTGCGCGACCGAGCGGTAGACCAGCAGCAGCAGCGTGACGATCAGGGTGCCGCTGAGCAGCGACAGGCGCACCGCCTCGCGCTCGATCGTCGCGCGCGCCTGCACGGCGAACACGCTGGCGCCGCTCGATAAGCAGCAACTGCAGCGGCGCGGCGGCCGAAGCGGCGAACGCGGCGCGGATGACCTGAGGGCACGCGCCTGCGCGTCGGTATCCGATGCCGCTCGCCCGGGTCGTGGCGAGCAGCAGCGGCGCGCCGGCCGTCCTGCGAGCTCCAGACGCCCTGCTCGTGATGCGGTGCACCGGAGCCGCCGCATCGTATCGAGCACCTGCAGGGTCTCGCCGGTCGGATCCGACCGCGAGCAGCGACTGCGCCAGCGCGCCCGCCGGCGAGTCCAGCAGCTCGACGTCGCGCGCCAATGGCCGCGCGCAGTCCGTCGGTGCCGAAGCGCGCGGCATTCACGGCATTGCTGAGCACGTAGCGGTGGGCGAACAGAAAAGCGCGGTCGCGCTCGGCATCCGGTGCGGCCCCGTCGCTGACGCTGGCGAATGCGCCGCTGGTCCGCAGCGCCTGCGCGAGCGCGAGGCTGGCCGCGGCGCGCGCACGCGCGTCCCCGCCCTCGATGCCGATCAATACCAGGCGCGAAGCGAGTCCGTCCCGCAGCTGCTCGACGAGCAGCTGCTGGGAGGGCGACGGGGTACGCGGCAGAAAGGCGGACAGGTCGGCGCTGTAGCGGGCGCGCACGAGCACCAGCACGGCTGCTGCCATCAGCAGCAGCCACAGCAGCGGCAGCAGCAGGCGCGGCGGGCTCATTCGCGCGGGGTGATGCGCATCACCGAGCGGTCACCGCCGGCCTGCAGCACCTCGACGCCGGTAATCGCGTCGTACTCACCGCTCAAGCGCACATGCTGCACCTGCGCGGCCAGTGACGGATCGCGCGGTACCAGCAGCAGCTGCCACTGCGCGAGCGTGCCGCTGAACTGCAGCATGAATTCGCCCTCGAGGGCCGCGCGGTCGCCGGCCAGGGTGGCACGCACGCTCTCGATCAGCGGCGCGAGCTGCGGATAATCGGCGAGGCGCAGCGTGCGCGTGTGCGCGGCGAGCTGCAGCGTGACCAGGCCATGGTCGATCACCACGCTCTGCGGACGCGGCTCGATGGTGCGCTGCTCGAGATGATCCGGTGCGTCGTACAGCAGCAGTCCGGAGGAATCCAGCGGTCGTTTGAGCACCGACAGGTACTGCCGCTGCTCGAAGCTGGCAATACCGTGGCGGCGCTGCGCGAGCTGTCCGAGCAGCGCATCGAGCGGGTCCGGCTCCGCCGCGAGCACGCTGGCGCACCCGATCAGCAGCAGCACGCGGACCGGCGCCACGCCCGGGCCGTTCATCCCGCAGCGCTCCCTGGTGCGGGCCAGTAATCGAAGAAATTGAACCAGTTGTACGGATTGGCGCGGCAGTACTGCTCGAGCAGCGCTGCGTAGCGGGTGATCGCCTGCGCAATCGCGTCGGCGCCGGGTGCGCTGGCCGCCGATGAGAAATCCGCGATCGGCTCGAACACGACGTGGTACCGGTTGCCGCCGCGGTACAGCCCGAGCATGAACACGACCGGGCGGCGCAGCAGCGCGGCGGCGCGCATCGGCCCGACCGGCAGCAGCGCCGTGCCGCCGAGGAACGGTACCGGCAGTGCCGGTTCCTCTCCGAGCCGGCGGTCGGCCAGGATGCCCAGCAGCGCGCCCTGCTCGAGCCGCGCGCGGATGCGTAGCATGGAATCCACGTGCCCCAGCGGAATGATCTCCGGCGGATTCCGCACCCGGGTGCCGGCCAGCACGGCATTGAGCTTGCGGGCGTTCTCCTCGTACATGACCATCACGACCGACAGCCCGGGCCGGCTGGCGCCGAGACTGCGCAGCACCTCGAAGCTGCCCATGTGCGCACCCATCAGCACCGCGCCGCGGCCGCTCGCGACGATCGAGTCGAACAGGGACTCGCCCTCGACACTGAGCGCGAACTGACCGTAGCGCCCGGCCAGCAGGTAGAGCCGGTCGTGGATCGT
>CAWIQV010000064.1:0-16336 GCA_963838275.1 uncultured Gammaproteobacteria bacterium
TAATCCGGTGATCCCGGAGGCGACGGCGATGGTCGCCGCGCAGGTGATCGGTCACGATGCGACCATCACGATCGCCGGACAGTCGGGCAATTTCCAGCTCAACGTGATGTTGCCGGTGATCGCCTACAACCTGCTCGAGAGCATCCGGCTGCTCGCCAACGTCGCGCGTACGCTCGGCGAGCGCGCGATCGCCGGCTTCACCGTGAACCGTGCGCGGCTCACCGAGGCGCTCGACCGCAACCCGATCCTCGTGACCGCACTCAATCCCGTGATCGGCTACGAGCAGGGCGCCGCGATCGCGAAGCGGGCCTACGCGGAGGGCCTGCCCATCCGCGAAGTCGCCGAGCGCGCCACGCAGCTGCCACGCGCGCAGCTCGATACGCTGCTCGATCCGCTCGAGCTCACGCGCGGCGGCATCAAGGGCGGCACGAGTGGCGGTGGTTGAGCGCGGCGAGGCGGCAGCGGTCGCCGCGCCGCACGCCGCCACGGCGTTGCCGCAAGGCTGGCGGGAGCGCCTGCGCAGCCTGCCGGCACAGCCGGACCATCGCCTCGGTCGGTGCCGCTACGGCCCGTTCCGCGCCGCGCCTCCTGCCGCGGTGATCGAGGCGCTGCGCGCGCACGCGCCCGGATCGCCGCGCGCTGCCGCCGTGCTGGTTCCGATCGGCGAACGCGGCGGCGTGCCGTACCTGCTGCTGACGGTGCGGGCCAGCCACCTGCGTGACCATGCGGGTCAGATCAGCTTCCCTGGCGGGCGGCTCGAGGCACAGGACTGCGATGCCGCCGCGGCCGCGCTGCGCGAGACACAGGAGGAGACCGGCATCGCGGCGACGCAGGTCGAACCGCTCGGATTCCTGTGCGATCACTTCGTGCGTACCGGCTACCGGATCTCGCCCCTGGTGGCATGGCTGCGGCCGGGATTCACGCTGCGCCCGGAGCGCAGCGAGGTGGCCGAGATCCTCGAGCTGCCGGTGACGCACATGCTCGAAGCGACGCACTACGAGGTCCGGCGACGCACCCTCGGTGGCGTGGCCTGCGAGCTGCTCGATCTGCCCTTCGGCACGCACCGCATCTGGGGCGCGACCGCGGGCATCCTGCTCGAGCTGCGCGAGCGGATCCTCGCGGGTGCGGCGTGAGCGAGCCGGCAGCGGCGCTCGAGGCGCTGCTGGTCCTGATGCAGCGGCTGCGGGACCCGCAGTCCGGCTGTCCATGGGATCGGCAGCAGACTCATGCGAGCCTCGCTCCGTTCACGATCGAAGAGGCCTTCGAGGTCGTGGACGCGATCGGCCGGGACGATGTCGAGCGGCTGCGCGACGAGCTCGGTGACCTGCTGTTCCAGATCGTATTCCACGCGCGGCTGGCCGAGGAACAGGGACGCTTCGATTTCGCGGCGGTCGCGCGCGGCATCGCCGACAAGCTGGTGCGCCGGCACCCGCATGTATTCCAGGATCCGAAGTCGGTCGCGATCGCCGAGCTGCACGTGTCGTGGGAAGCGCAGAAGGCGCGCGAGCGCGCCTCGGCGGGCGCGCGCAGCGCACTGGCCGACGTGCCGCTGGCGCTGCCGGCGCTGGTGCGCGCGGCGAAGCTCGGACGTCGGGCCCGCCGGGTGGGATTCGACTGGGACTCGGCCGCGGGCGTGCGTTCCAAGGTGGCAGAGGAGCTGGCCGAGATCGACCAGGCGCTGGCCTCCGGAAGGGCGGATGCCGTCGCCGAGGAGATCGGCGACCTGCTGTTCACGATCGCGAACTGGGCGCGTCACCTCGAATTCGATGCCGAGGACGCGTTGCGCGCCGCGGCCCTGCGCTTCGAGCGGCGATTCGAGCACATGGAGCGCACTGCCGGGCAGCGCGGGCTCGCTCTCGAAGGACTCTCGGGCGCGCAGTGGGAAGAGCTGTGGTCAGCGGCGAAGGCCGAGCTGGCGCGGCGCTGAGTCCGGCTGCGATCGGCATGGCGCCTGCCGCAGCCATTGCAGCACCTGTTCGGGGGCCACCTCGCACCATTCGACGCCGAACCCCGAGTCGTCGCTGCGCACGACGAATGCCTCGATCCCGGCCGCAGCTTCTCCGGGGACTTCCGGCGGCTCCTCGGTCAGGTACACCAGGGCCCCGGGTGCGAGCGGCAGGTTGGTACTGATCCACGCGCCGCTGAGGCTCAGGTTGCGGATGCGACCGATGCCGAGCGCCAGCGGTCTCGCGGTCAGACGCACCTGTCGATCCAGCGCAATACGCTGGCCCCATCGGTGTTCCATCGGCGACTCCCGGCGCGCAGGCGCGCCCAGCAGCGGAGAATCTCGCGTCTCGGGCCGGCGCAGCCTGCGCCGCGCACGCGGCCCGGGCCATACGCGCTTGTGCCTATACAGGTCCTGGCCCTCCGGCGGGCACTCTGGCGGCGCGGGAAGGTTCCCGCGAGCGGCAGTACCGAGCCATGGACCAGCACGCAGACCCCGCAGGGCCGGATACGGCACCGGCGTGCATTCCGGTCGCGATCTCGGCGCGGCACGTGCACCTGACGGCCGCCACGGTCGCGGCCCTGTTCGGTCCCGGACAGGCGCTGCGCGTACGGGCGCCGCTGGCGCAGCCGGGCCAGTTCGCCGCCGAGCAGACCGTGACGCTGATCGGGCCGCGCGGGCGCATCGAGGGGGTGCGCGCGGTCGGGCCGGAGCGCGGCGCGGACCAGGTCGAGATCTCGCGCAGCGATGCGATGGCGCTCGGCATCGAGCCACCCGTGCGCGAGTCCGGAGCATTGCAGGACACCCCCGGCCTGCGGCTCGAAGGTCCGGCGGGCACGGTGACTCTGGGCCACGGCGTGATCTGTGCGCAGCGCCACATCCATATGAGTCCCGCTGACGCCGACGTGCTCGGATTGCGTGACGGCGCGTCGGTCGAGGTCGGCGTGTCAGGGCACGGGCGCAGCCTGGTGTTCGGCGACGTGCGGGTTCGGGTGGCGCCTGACTACCGCCTCGAGCTGCACCTCGACACCGACGAAGGCAACGCCGCCGGGCTGCATCCCGGCGACCAGGGTCTGCTGCTGACCCCGACCGTGGCGCTGGCGCGCGTGCTGCGGGCTGCGCCGCCGCCCTGAGGATCAGGCGCGCGCGGTTGCCGTGGCGGCCGCGGCTGCGGCTGCGGTCGCTGCCCCGGCCGTCTCGGCCGCGGCGAGCCGCTGTTCGGTCGCCGCGACATGCCGTACCGTCGAGACGAAGCTGTCCGGATTGAGCGAGATCGAATCGATCCCGGCCGCGACCACGAAGGCCGCGAACTCCGGATAGTTGCTGGGCGCCTGGCCGCAGATGCCCACCTTGATGCCGCAGCGGTGCGCACGCTCGATCACGTTGCCGATCAGGCGCAGCACCGCCTCATTGCGCTCGTCGAACAGGCCGGCGAGCTCCGCCGAGTCCCGGTCGACGCCGAGCGCGAGCTGCGTCAGATCGTTGCTGCCGATCGAGAAGCCGTCAAAACGGCGCGCGAACTCCTCGGTCAGGATCACGTTGGCGGGGATCTCGCACATCACGTAGACCTGCAGGCCGTCCTCGCCGCGGCGCAGCCCGTTGGCCGCCATGAGTGCCAGCACCCGGTCGGCCTCCTGTGGGGTGCGGCAGAACGGCACCATCACGATGACATTGCGCAGGCCCATCTGTGCACGCACGCGGCGCAGCGCGCGACACTCGAGCGCGAAGCCGTCCTGGTAGCGCGGGCTGTAGTAGCGCGACGCCCCGCGCAGCCCGAGCATCGGATTCTCTTCCGTGGGCTCGAACCCGGCGCCGCCGATCAGGTGCGCGTACTCGTTGGTCTTGAAGTCGCTGAGCCGCACGATCACGGGTTGCGGGTAGACCGGCGCGGCGAGTTTCGCGATGCCGAGCGCCAGCGTCTCGATGAAATAGCTTTCCTTGTCGGGATAGCCGCGCGTGAGCACTTCGATCTGGCTGCGCGCGCGCGGATCCTGCACCTGCTCGAAGTGCACCAGCGCCATCGGGTGGATCCTGATCAGGTTGTTGATGATGAACTCCATGCGCGCGAGCCCGATGCCCTGGGCGGGCAGGCGCCACCAGCGGAACGCTACCGCAGGGCTCGCGACGTTCAGCATCATCGCGGTACGGGTGCGTGGCAGATCTGCCAGGTTCACTTCGGCGACCGAGAACGCGAGCCGGCCATCGTAGACCACGCCTTGCTCGCCCTCGGCGCAGCACAGCGTGATCGCCTGGCCGTCGTGGATCAGCTCGGTGCCGTGCTGGGTACCGACGATCGCCGGCAACCCGAGCTCGCGGCTCACGATGGCCGCGTGGCTGGTGGTGCCGCCCTGGTTCGTGATCAGTCCTGCCGCCTGCTGCATGATCGGCACCCAGTCCGGATCGGTGGAGTCCGTCACCAGGATCGCTCCCGTGCGAAACTGCCCGATGTCGGCCGCACGGTGGATGAGGCAGGCCTCGCCGGCGGCGATGCCCTCGCCGATCGCCGCCCCGGTGAGCAGCCGCGTGCCCTTCTGATCGAGCCGGTAGGTTTTCTGGACGCTCGTGGATCGGGAGGACTGCACGGTCTCGGGTCGTGCCTGTACCAGGTACAGCGCGCCGCTCGGTCCATCCTTCGCCCACTCGATGTCCATCGGACCGCCATGATGGGCCTCGATGGCGACCGCCCAGCGCGCGAGCTGCAGGATCTCGGCATCCGAGAGCACGAAACTCTCCCGTTCGAGCCGCGTCGTCGCGACGTTGCAGGTGCCGCCGCCTGCCCCGTACAGCAGCTTCTGCTCCTTGCTCCCGAGCGACTTCTCGATCACCGGGCAGCAGCGGCGGTCGCCGAGCAGCGCCTTGAGCGCGAGGTACTTGTCCGGGTTCACGATGCCCTGCACCACGTTCTCGCCCAGGCCCCAGGCGGCATTGATCACCACCACGCCGGGGAACCCGGTTTCGGTGTCGAGGCTGAACATCACGCCGGATCCGGCCAGGTCCGAGCGCACCATCTGCTGGACACCGATCGAGAGCGCGACCTGCAGGTGATCGAATCCATGGGTCTCGCGGTACACGATCGCGCGATCGGTGAACAGCGATGCGTAGCAGTCGCGGCACGCGCGCAGCAGCGCAGTCTCCCCCTGTACGTTCAGGAACGTCTCCTGCTGGCCGGCAAAGCTTGCCTGGGGCAGGTCCTCGGCGGTGGCGCTGCTGCGCACGGCGACCGTCGCCTCGGGTACGCCGCAGCGCACCGAGAGTTCGCGATAGGCGCTGCGGATGGCCGTCTCGAGCGGCTGCGGGAGCGGCGCATCGGCAATGCGTGCCCGGATCGCCCTCCCGGTGTCGGCCAATGTCGCCTGGCCGGTGGCGTGGGCCTCGAGCAGGGTCCGCAGCGGCGCGGCCAGTGCGTTCGCGGCAAGGAACTGCCGATAGGCCGCGGCGCTGGTCGCGAACCCCGGTGGTACCCGAATGTCCTGCCCGCCGAGACCCTGGATCATCTCGGCCAGTCCGGCGTTCTTGCCGCCGACGCGTGCCACCTCCCGCGCGGCGGGGTCATCGAGCCAGTGGATCAGGGGTTGCGCAGGCGCTGCGTCCAGGCTCTGGGCCGGCGTCGACATGACCATGTACTCCCCCGGAATATCGCGGAGCTGGATTATCCCCGGCACCGGGCCCGCGCCGGATGCGGGCTTCTACCTAGGCGCGCCTCGGCAGTGAGGCGCGCTCCGTAGCGGTGGCGCGTTCCGGAGCTGCGCACTGAACTCCCGGGGTGGCAGCCGGTAGAGTCGTCGGCCAGCCACGAGCGCGCGGGCCTGCAGCCGGGCGCGCCGGCGATCGATCGACCCGAGCAGGCGCGTCGCGGCGTCCGAATCGCGACCACCCTGCAGCTGGCGGCGCAGCAGCGCGAGGTCGTGATCGGCTCCGAGACTGTGCGCGATACGCGCCGCGCGGCGTCGCTGCGGATCGATACGGTGCGGTCGCAGCCCGCGCAGCAGCCGCAGTTCACTGGCAAGGTACCTGCTCTGCTTGCGCCACTCGTGCAGCGCCGCATCGGAAGGCTGTCCGCGTACGCTCGCGTAGCAGCGCCGTCCGTGCCGGTAGGTGGTGGTGAGTCCACCCAGCACGGCGGCCGACGGGCAGACCGACGGGGCTGCGATCCCGGGCTCCCAGTCCCGTGCCCGTCGTTCCAACCGCGCCAGCCGCGCGAGGGCGCCCCGTCGCGCGGCGCCGCCGGGAGCGAGGCGGGCACGCGCGGCCCGCAGTTTCGCATCGAGACGGAGGCGCAGTCCCTGCGTCGCGGGGCCAGCGCGTGCGGCGCGCCGCGGCAGCGCGGCGAGCGCGATGCGCAGCGCGGCGGCGTCACGCGCGGCCCCCAGGGGCGCGGCGATGTCACGCAACGCATGGTTGGAACGTCGGAAGGCGGCCTCGCCGATCAGCCCGCGCAGCAGCCGCAGCGTAGCGCGCGCGGACCGCAGTCCCTTGCGGGTGCGATGCACGCGCGCATCGGACAGCGCGCCCGGAGGCCTCAGGGCGGCCCGTGCCTGGCGGAGCTGGCTGCGCAGCACCCCGTTCAATCCCGCCGCGTCCATGCGCGGATGCTGCGCGCGCGATCCCGCCCGGCCCCATCCGTATAGCTACGGATTCGGGAGTACAGGCCAGGCTGCGATGCTCCGGCCTCGAAGGGGCTGGCCCTGGAGTCGGAACCCATGCGTGACATTCGCCGCATCCTCGTGCCCGTGCGTCAGTACGAGGCGCCGAGCCTCCCTGTGCTCATGAAGGCGGCGCAGCTGGCGCGTGCCTGCGGCGCGCAGCTCGAGCTGTTCCACGATATCGCGACGCCGGTGCTGAACGAGGCCCTCGGGACTCCGGGCTATTCGCTGCGTTCGGTCAAGCACGCAGCGCGCACGGCCGCGCTCGCGGGACTCGAGCGGCTGGCGGCGCCACTGCGCCGGCACGGCGTGACGGTGCGGACCTGCGCGGTCTGGGATTTTCCGGCGGCGGAGGCGATCGTGCGGCGCGCGCGCGCGGGCGCTGCGGACCTGATCGTCGTCGCGCGCCATCAGCGCCACCGGATGCCGGCGCTGCTCGGCTACACCGACTGGGAGCTGCTGCGCTTGAGTCCGGTGCCCGTGCTGCTGGTCAAGAGCGAGGCGCCGTACCGACGCGCACGCGTGCTCGCGGCACTCGACCCCGGCCACGCGTTCGCCAAGAGCAGCGGGCTGGACCTGCGCATCGTCGAGGAGGCAACGCGCCTGAGCGTAGCGCTGCACGGATCGCTGGCGGCGCTGCACGCGTACCAGCCACTGCCGCTGCCACCGCCGCCGGGCCTCGCGCTGGATGACCACGTGCCGCAGCGTCTGCGCGAGAGCGCACGGCGGATCGCGCGCGCCCGCTTCGATGCGGCGCTGGAAGGATCGAAGGTGCGCGGCACCCGCCGCCACCTCGTCGCGGGTCCTCCGGCGACGGTCATTCCGGCTGTCGCCCGCCGGCTCGGCAGCGCGATCGTCGTGATGGGTGCCGTGTCGCGCTCGGGCCTGGCGCGGCTGTTCATCGGCAACACCGCGGAGCAGGTCATGGACGCGCTGCCGTGCGATCTGCTGGTCGTCAAGCCGCCGCGGTTCAAGAGCCGCGTTCCGCAGGCGCGCCGCGGCGTGCTGTTCACCTCCCTGCCTCCAATCTGAGGGCAACGAACCATGAAAGCACTCGTCTACCAGGGTCCGGGCCGCAATGCGCTCGAGGAACGCCCCCAGCCGGTACTGACCGACCCGGGCGATGCGATCGTCCGGATCACGAAGACCACGATCTGCGGCACCGACCTGCACATCATGAAGGGCGACGTGCCGAGCTGCACGCCGGGCAGGATCCTCGGACACGAAGGATGCGGGGTGGTCCACGAGGTGGGCCCGGCAGTCACCGCGTTCCGCCCCGGCGATCCGGTGCTGATCTCGTGCATTTCGGCCTGCGGCAAGTGCGCGAATTGCCGGCGCGGCATGTACTCGCACTGCAGCAGCGGCGGCTGGATCCTCGGCAACACGATCGATGGCACGCAGGCCGAGTACGTGCGCATCCCGCACGCGGATACCAGCCTCTACCGGATCGCGCCCGGCATGGACCAGGAGGCGATCGTCATGCTCAGCGACATCCTCCCGACCGGATTCGAGTGCGGGGTGCAGAATGGCCGGGTGCAACCCGGAAGCACGGTCGCCATCGTCGGTGCCGGGCCGGTGGGACTGGCCGCGCTGCTCACGGCGCAGTTCTACTCGCCGGCCGAGATCATCATGGTCGACATCGATCGCAGCCGGCTCGATGTCGCCCGCCGCTTCGGGGCGACCGCCACGGTCGACGGCGCCGATGGGGATGCGGCCGCGAAGATCATGGCGATGACCGGTGGGGTCGGTGTCGACTGCGCGATCGAGGCGGTCGGCGTGCCCGCCAGCTTCGTGCTGTGCGAGGACGTCGTGGCCCCGGGCGGCACGATCGCCAACGTCGGCGTGCACGGGGTCAAGGTGGACCTGCACCTGCAGCGTCTCTGGTCGCAGAACATCACGATCACGACGCGCCTGGTCGATACCGTCACGACACCGATGCTGCTGCGTACCGTCCAGTCGCGGCGGATCGATCCGTCACGCCTGATCACGCATCGCTTCAAGCTCGCCGAGATCATCGGCGCCTACGCCACCTTCGGGCATGCGGCCAGTACGCACGCGCTCAAGGTGCTGATCGAGGCCTGAGGCAGGCGGATCGAGCCCGGAAGCGGGCAGTCAGCTGCTACCAGCTGCGTACCGCGCCGGTGTCGAAGTGCACGAAGTCCGATTCCCGGTAGTAGCCGACACCGCCGCGCGCCAGCTCGAGGCCGATCCGGTGCAGGTCAGCGGTTGCCAGTCCCCGCAGCCGCACGTCGATCGCCTTGCCGAGCAGGTGCTGGCTGTGCTCCGCGACACCGCTCGAGTGGGCGCGCAGCATCGCATTCGTGGCCGGTGAACGGTACCCCGAAATGACCTCGAACGGCGCATCGCCACCGGCCATGGCCTGCACCGCGTGCAGCAGGTCGAGCAGCTGCGGATCGATCGGGTGCACTGCATCGTTCCTGAAGTCACGCAGCAGGTGATCGATCGCGTGCAGGCTCGCCGGTTGGTAGGCGGCGCCGTCGAAGTAGGTTGCGGTGAGCGTCTCGTCCGTATGCGTGTGCACGAACCGCAGCGTGCGCGGCGCGTCGTCGTCCGTCGCGGCGCGGGCCGGCAGCAGCCGCAGCGCGCCCACGGCTCCGCTGACCCCGGCCAGCATACGCAGCAACGCGCGCCGGTCCAGCGGTTCGTGGCGGGTGAGGCCAGTGCGGAAAACGCTCATCGCCCGAGCATACTCTGGCGCGGCGCGGCTGCAAGCGACGTGGCTCGCAGCTCCAGCAGCTGTTCGAGCAGCGCATCGTGGCCATAGAGATCGTCGAAGAACAGCACCCGCCCGTCCTCGGTGGCGAGCGCCGTCGCGTACAGGATCATCACGCGTATCGGGGCGCGCAGCGCGACGCGCTGGTTGTCCGCGCCCTGCATCGCGGCCTCGATGCGCTCCGGCGACCAGTCGCCGGTGGCCCGGAGCACGTGGGCCGCCAGTGCGACCGGATCGCTGACCCTGATGCAGCCGTGACTGAAGGCGCGGCGGGCCTGCTGGAACAGCTGGTGTGCCGGCGTCGCGTGCATGTACACGTCGTGCGCGTTCGGAAACACGAACTTGACCAGGCCGAGCGCGTTGTCCGGACCCGGTCGCTGGCGCAGCCGCAGCTGCCCTGCCGCCAGCGCCGCCAGTGTCGCCGGGGTCGGTTCGACGGTGACGGCGTCATCGCCCGCACCGCGCACGATCTCGAGGCCCTGGCGCGCGAGGTAGTCGTCGCGGGCGCGGATCTGCGGCAGCAGTTCGCGCACCGCGATGTCATGCGGCACGTCCCAGTACGGACGGAACACCAGGTAGCGCAGGTCGCCGATGAATACGGGCGTGCGCGTGCGTCGGAAGGTCTGGCCGACGATCACCGGCATCTGCAGGATGTCGGCACCACGATCCGCGGTGCTGCGGAACGCGAACAGCTGGAACTGCGGAATGTTGACGATGATCGGCGGGCTCTCGAACGCCGGCAGCCAGCGCCAGCGTTCCAGGGTCAGCGCGATCTGCTGCACACGCCGCGACAGCGGCGTGCTCAGTGCCGCGTAGGTGCCGGCGCCCAGTACGCCGTCGGCCGTCAGCCCGTGGCGCGCCTGGAAGTGCTGCACGCCCAACGCCAGCCGGGCGTCGAATACCGTGTCCGGGGCGGGGGGGGCAACGGGGGTCCCGGGGCCGCTGGGGGCGGCGGGAGTACCGGCACCCTCGGAAGCCGGCGTCAGCGTTGGCCGCCCTTCCACCGGCAGGTCGCCGAGCGCGCGCAGCCATGTGCGCAGCGCCGCTGCATCCGCGTACGCATCGCCCGCGTGCAGCGCACGGGAGCCTGGCGGGGCCGGGGCGCGCAGGGTCGGGTCGGCTGCCAGTGCCAGGTAGCGTGGCAGCGCGTCCTCGAGCAGGCGATAGTGCGTGAATGGCGGTTCGATCTCCTGCAGTGCGTCGGCGACATGTGCGGCCGTCGCGAGCCTGCGCAGCTGCGCGGCCAGATCCAGGCCCTGGCGCGGTGGTGTGAGCTCGAATCCTGCGGCCCGCGGGTCGATGCGCCCGTAGTGCAGATGTGCGATCAGCCGCAGCGCGGCGCGCGAATACAGCACGTCGAACCGCCGCCGTGCCTCCGGCGCGAGCGGCTGCGGCGCGGCGTCGATCGCGGCGAGCAGCGACACGCCGTAGTCCTGCGGCTGCAGCCCGTAGCGCTGCGCGTGCTCGAGGATGCCCCGCAGCTCGCTGCCCTCGGGACTGACGGTTCCGTCGCGAAACCAGAGCAGATCGGGGGCGCCGGCCCCGTACACCCGCCGCAGCCATACGGATTCATCGGCGAGCGGTGTGCCGGGCAGATCGATGGCGTCAGGATCGACGCCGGCGTGGGCCGCCGCGCCAGGCGCACTGGCGGCGCTGTCGGCCAGGCTGGCAGCCGGACACAGCACCAGCCACGGCACCAGGCACAGTGCGATGCGCGACCGGCACCGTGCGAGCCTCGATCGGCGCGGCATTGCGGCGGCGGCGCCTCAGCGCCCGAGGCGCGTCAGGTAGCTGGCGAGGCCGACGTAGTCGGCGCGCTCGAAGCGTTCGAGCAGCCGGATGTGCTCGCGCGGGAAGTTCGGCCGCCGGCCCTCCACCGCATCGTGCAGCTGGCGCAGCAGGTACTCGTAGTGCTGTCCCGCGAGCCGTGGATAGCGCTGCCGGTCATCCCCCTGGCCCATGGCGCCATGGCACGAGGCGCACTGCCGCGCGTACAGCTGCGCTCCGTGCGTCACGAACTCCTCGTCGGTGGGGACCGGCGCCGGCTTGGGGGGCAGACCGCTGATGTAGAACGCGACGTTGGCGATGTCCTGCGCGTCCTTGAGGTGATGGTCATCGCTGAAATGCTGCATACGCAGGTCCCAGCGCCGGTCGTGGCGGTAGTCGACCAGCTCGCTCGCCAGTACCCGGAAATGCTGGCCCGCGAGTGCCGGCACCGAGCCGTCCGACGCGCCGCCGCCGTCGTTGCCGTGGCAGGCCGCGCAGGTCAGGAACAGGGTCTCGCCCAGCATGTTGTCCGGACTCGCGCGCAGCACCGCCGCGTATTCCTGCTCCGTGACGCCGGCGCCGAGCGTGAGTCGCGGCACGGCGAGCAGCCCCAGCACGCCCAGGGCCGCCAACGGAATCGAACGACCGCGCGCAATCATGGGAAATCCTCGCTTTACCGTGGTCCCGACCATGGTTCTCGCGCTGGGCGCGAGTTTAGGGCACGATGAGGCGGGGCAGCTCCCATGGCTATCCGTGGAAGCCGCAACGGGGGACACAGCGCCGGACCCATGGTCCGGGGAAGGGGCAGCGAGTGGCGGTGCCGCGCACGGAAGCCTTTCCGCCTGCGCTCGAGGCGCTGCTCGCCGCGGACGCGTACCCGCATGCCGCGCGCGGCATCGAGCTGCTCGAGACGCACCTGTCCTGGGTGCTGCTGACCGGCGAGTACGCCTACAAGATCAAGCGCCCGGTGCAGTATCCCTTCGTCGACATGCGCGCCCCGGCGGTGCGAGCCCACCTGTGCGCGGAGGAACTGCGGCTGAACCGCCGCTTCGCTCCGGAACTGTACCTGGGTGTCTGCGCCATCTGCCAGGTCGACGGCCGGGCCGTCATCGACGGCTCGGGTCCGGTCATCGAGCATGCGGTGCGCATGCGCCAGTTCGACCGCACGCAGGAGCTCGATGCGCTGCTGCGCGCCGGCCGGATCGAGCCGGCCGAGCTCGAGGCCTTCGGCGTGGCGGTGGCGCAGGTCCACGCCCGGCTGCCGCAGGTACATCCCCCTGACCGGCGCGGTACCGCGAGCGCGGTGCGCGCCCAGATCCTCGTGAACCTGGATCAGACGGCGCAGGCGCTCGCGGTCCTGGACAAGCGGCCGGCGATCGAGGCGCTGCGCGCGCCCCTGAGTGAGCAGCTCGATGCGAACGCCGCGGTGCTCGCGGCGCGCTGGGCGGCAGGCCGGGTGCGCGAGTGCCACGGCGACCTGCATGCCCGCAACATCGTGCGCCTCGGGGACCGGCTGGTGGCCTTCGACTGCCTCGAGTTCGAGCCGGACTTCCGCTGGATCGACGTGGCAGAGGAAATCGCGATGCTGCTCGCCGATCTCGACTGGCGCGGTCAGCCGCGCCTGGCCCATGCGTTCCTCGGGGGCTACCTCGGCTGCAGCGGCGACTACGAGGCGTTGCGGGTGCTGCCGCTGTATCGGGCCCACTGCGCACTGGTGCGTGCCAAGGTGGCGGCGCTGAATGCGCGCGCGAGCCCCGCTGCGCTGGTGCGCGAGTCGTGGTGCGTGGAGATGGACGCGCTGGTCGATCGCGCCGGCCGCGCGCTGCGCCAGCGCACCCCGCGACTGCTGGTGCTGTGCGGACTGCCGGGCTCTGGCAAGACCTGGCTGTCGCAGGCGCTCGGCGTGCGCCTCGGGGCGGTGCTGCTGCGCTCGGATGTCGAGCGGCGGCGGCTGGCGGGGCTCGCGCCGTCCGCAAGTTCCGGTTCCGCGCCGGGCGCCGGTCTGTACACCGAGCGTGCCAACGCGCTGGTGTATGAACACCTCGCGGCGCGGGTGCAGGACGTGCTCGGCGGCGGCTGGACCGCGATCGTGGACGCGAGTTTCACGCTGCGTGCGGACCGGCAGCGGATGGCCGCGCTGGCCGCGCGACTCGGCATACCGGCCTGGTTGATCCACTGCTCGGCGCCCGAGCCGCTGCTGCAGCAGCGCCTGGCGCTGCGGACGCAGGCCGGCCTCGATGCCTCCGAGGCCGGTGCCGCGGTGCTCGCCTGGAAGCAGCAGCGTTTCGAGCCGGTAGATCCACTCGACGGCCTGCCGGTCATCGAGGCGGATACCTCGGATCCGGCCTGCATCACGCGGGTCATGGCAGCCCTGCAGCCTCCGGCCGCGGCGCCGGGCATCGCGTCCTAGGCTGCCGGCGCCGCGAGCCGGCCGCTCCGGTTACGGGGCTCGGGTGCCGTGCTACGATTGCCCGATGCGCTCGACCGACACGACCTCCTGGCATCCGGCGAGCTGGCAGTCGCGCAAGGCTGCCCAGCAGCCCGCAGTACGAGGATCCCGACGCCCTGGCCAGGGTCGTCGCGGAGCTCGCACGCCTGCCGCCGATCGTGGTGTCCTGGGAGGTCGAGAATCTGCGCGAACGGCTCGCCGCGGCCCAGCGCGGCGAGGGCTTCCTGCTGCAGGGCGGCGACTGCGCCGAGAGCTTCGCCGAGTGCGAATCCGATCGCATCGCCAAGCAGCTCAAGGTGCTGCTGCAGATGAGCCTGGTGCTGCTCTCGGGCATGAAGCGGCCCGTGGTGCGCGTCGGGCGGATGGCCGGGCAGTATGCCAAGCCGCGATCGGCCGACAGCGAGACGCGCGACGGCGTGACCCTGCCCGCCTATCGCGGCGATCTGGTGAACCACCCTGAATTCACGCCCGAGGCACGCGCGACCCGATCCGCAGCTGCTGCTGCGCGGCTATGAGCGCGCGGCGCTGACGCTGAATTTCGTGCGCGCACTGGTCGACGGCGGTTTCGCCGACCTGCACCACCCGGAATACTGGGACCTCGGCTTCGTACGTCACGCACCGCTGCGCGAGGCCTACGAGCGCATCGCGCATTCGGTCGGCGACGCGCTCGATTTCTTCGAGTCGCTCACCGGCCGGCGCGTGCACGACGGCACGCGCGTGGATTTCTTCGCCAGCCACGAGGGCCTGCATCTGCTGTACGAGCAGGCCCAGACGCGCTTCATCCCGCGCCAGAAGCGCTGGTACAACCTGTCCACCCACATGCCGTGGATCGGCATGCGCACGGCCCAGCTCGACGGCGCGCACGTCGAGTACTTCCGCGGCATCGCCAACCCGATCGGCATCAAGGTCGGCGCGGCGATGAGCGAGCAGTGGCTGCAGGAACTGGTCGGCGTGCTCAATCCGCAGAACCAGCCCGGGCCGGCTGACGCTGATCCACCGCTACGGCGCGAAGGACATCGAGCAACTGCCTGCCGCGCGCCATCGAGGCGGTGCGCCGTACGGGCCACTCGGTGCTGTGGTGCTGCGATCCGATGCACGGCAACACCGAGACCAGCACCGGCGGCCTCAAGACCCGCCGCTTCGAGAACATCCTGAAGGAGCTCGACAGCGCGTTCCGCATCCACGCCGAGCTGGGCTCCTATCTCGGCGGCGTGCACATCGAGCTCACCGGCGAGGATGTCACCGAGTGCACCGGCGGGCGCCCGCGGCCTGACCGATGCGGACCTGCAGCGCTCCTACCGCTCGCAGGTCGACCCGCGCCTGAATCACGAGCAGGCGCTGGAACTCGCGATGCTGATCGCCGAGCGCAGCAAGCGGGGGCGCACGGCCGCCACGGCCGCGACCGTAGCCGGGGACGCCGGATCCCGCGGCAGCCCTTAAGCGCGCGCCGGGACGCGGCGCCGGCAGCTGCGTCGGCGGGCGCCCCATGAGCGATCGCGCGTCCAGGTCCGGGTCCGAGCCCGAGTTCGATTCCAGGGACTACGTCGGCAGACCTGCCGCAGCGACCCGGCGTGTACCGCATGTACGACGCCGACGGGGAGCTGCTCTACGTCGGCAAGGCCGCGCGCCTGCGCGACCGGGTCGGCAGCTACTTCAGCAGTCGCGCGCTGGCACCGAAGGTGGCCGCGCTGGTGCGCCGCATCGCGCGCATCGAGGTCACGGTGGTGAACACCGAAACCGAGGCGCTGCTGCTCGAGAGCAACCTGATCAAGGCGCACCGGCCTCGCTACAACGTGGTGCTGCGCGATGACAAGTCCTTTCCGTTCATCCTGCTCGATCAGCGCCACGAGTACCCGCGCCTGATGTTCTATCGCGGTGCCCGGCAGCGCGAGTGCCGGCAGTTCGGTCCGTTCCCGAGCGCGTATGCGGTCAAGGAAGTGCTCCAGCACCTGCAGAAGGTGTTCCGGATCCGCAACTGCCGCGATTCGTTCTTCGCCAATCGCAGCCGGCCGTGCCTGCAGCACCAGATCGGGCGCTGCTCGGCGCCGTGCGTCGGACTGATCGCGCGCGAGCAGTATGCGCGCGACGTGCAGGGCGCCGTCGGCGTGCTCGAGGGGCGCAACGACGAGGTGATCGCAGACCTGCAGCAGCGCATGGACAGCGCTGCCGCGGCGCTGCAGTTCGAGGATGCAGCGCGTCTGCGCGACCAGCTGCGCGGGCTGCAGGAGATCCGCGCGCAGCGGCTCGGCGCAGACCCGCGCACAGCGGCGACGTCGACGTGGTCGCGATCGCGGGAGAACCCGGCCAGTACGCCGTCTGCGTGCTGCCGGTGCGCGAGGGGCGCAATCTCGGCACCGCGAGCCATTTCCCCGAGAGCGCGCTCAGCGAGCCGGCCGAGACGCTGGCCGACTTCCTGCTGCTCTACTATGCGCGGGAGCGGGCGCCACCCGAGGTGCTGATCAACCTCGAGCTGCCGGACCGCACTGCGCTCGGCGAGGCGCTGGAGCAGGCGAGCGGGCATGCGGTCGCAGCTGCGCCTGCCGCAACGCGGAGCCGCCGCGCAGTGGGTCGCGCTCGCGGCCGGAGAATGCGACGCAACGCGCTGCGCATGCGCCGCGCGCAGGCCGACGTCGCTGCCGCCGGACTGCAGGTGCTGGCGCGGGTCCTCGCGCTGCCCGCGCTCCCGGAGCGCGTGGAGTGCTTCGATGTGAGCCATACCGCCGGAGAGGGGACGGTCGCCTCGTGCGTGCTGTTCGGTCCCGAGGGCGCCCGCCGGCGCGAATACCGCCGTTACAACA
>CAWIQV010000065.1:0-15818 GCA_963838275.1 uncultured Gammaproteobacteria bacterium
AGCGCGACGTATTGCTCGAGCCGACGCCGCCGGGATCCGGAAGTCCGCCCGAGGCGCAGGCGCCGCGCGCCGGCCCGGCCAGTGCGCGCAGGCCGAAGCTCACGGTGGTCAAGTAGCCTCGAACGCCGCTTCGATCCACTCCAGCGGCCCGTCCGAACCGTCGACCAGCAGCGCGTCGAAGCGTACCGCCAGGCGGGCCAGCGCCGGCCTCGCCTGCAGCAGGTGAGCGGCTGCACGCACGATGCGACGGCGTTTCCGGGCCGTGATGCTCGCGGCGGCACCGCCGAATCGCGCGCATGTGCGCTGCCGCACCTCGGCGATCACGAGCAGCGGACCGCGCCGCGCGACCAGGTCCAGCTCGCCCATGCGGCAGCGGTAGTTGCGCACCACCAGCTCGAATCCCGCACTGGCCAGCATCCGGGCGGCGCGGCACTCAGCCACGCTGCCGCGCCGCATTCGTTCGCTCGCCGCCATCGTGGCTGCGCAGCATGCGCGCGCCGGCGGCGCGTGCATCAGCCGCATTTCTGGCGGCGATGGGCACAAACGCGGCGCCGGCGCGGCGCGTCGGGGCGCGCTCAGTCGGGGGGCGTGTCCCGAAGCCGCCGTGGCTCGCCATTGCGGATCTGCACCCACGTCAGTTCGCGCTGCACGCGACGTTCGGTGTCGAAGCGCAGCTGCCCGGTGAGCCCGTCGATCTGGATATCCCCCACGTCGTGCCGCGGGCCTCCCATCGCGAGCATCAGCTGGCACGCGTCATAGCCGAACGCGAACAGCCGCGTGCGCCAGGCGGTACGGTCCGCCCAGGCCTGCTGCACGCTGCTGCGGATGGTGTCGATCGCGGCGTCGTCACTGATCATCCAGGGCATGTCCGGATAGCGCAGGTCGTCGATGTCCTCGTTGGAGGCCGTCGAATCAGGCTCGTAGGCGTTCGAGAGTGTGTAACCCGGTACGTCCCCGGCGTAGAAATAGCGCAGCTGCGGCTCGATCAGCCGCGCATTGGTGGCGGTGGCCGGCGCGATGAACAGGAAATCGATGTCGGCGCGACGCCGCGGTTCGAAGTTGAGCCGCGTGCCGAGCACGCTCTGCAGGCGGTCGTGGCGTGCCGTACTGTCGTCGATCCGCAGCACGCTGCGCAGCTGCGCGCCGTAGTCGTGGCTGGCCGGATCGTAGTCGGCCTCCCCGAGCAGGCTGCCGCCTCCCGCCTGCAGTTCGCGCGTGAACGCGTCGCGCACGCGCGAGCCCCAGTCCCCGGTGGGAATCACGGCGATGCCGCGATGGTGGCCGTCAGCCAGGATGCGGCGCGCGACCTGCCGCGCCTCGTCTTCCGGTGAGAGCGCGAACTGGAACACGCCCGCCGGTGCCGGCCGGTCGGCCGGCAGGAAATTCAGCGCCAGCACCGGCACCGGCTGGGCCCCGGCGTCGGCGAGGGCGCCGACCTCCTCGCGGGTCAGCGGGCCGACGATGATGCTGCTGCCGGCGCTGCGTGCGCTGGCCAGCGCCGCGCTGACGCTGATCGCGCTGGTGTCGTACAGGTGCAGCGTCGGCCGCTGGGCGGCGGGCAGCTGGTAGTACGCGCTCAGGAAGCCGTCGCGTACGGTCGCAGACTGGGCGGCCGCCGGGCCACCGAGCGGCAGCAGCAGCGCGATCTGGCCGTGGGGCAGTCCGGCCGCGAGTGGCGCCGGTTCGGCCTGCGCGAGGACCACGAATGCAGGATGGTTCGGGTAGCGCTCGCGCCAGCGCGCAAAGGCGGCGTCACTGCCGAGCGAACGCGCCCGCGCGCCACTGGCGATCTCGCCCAGCTCGAGCCAGCCGCGCACGGTCTGGTCCTGGATCGACTGCGCATCGAAGCGCACCCCGCGATCGCGCTGCTCGCGCAGGCCCGCGAGCAGCGCGGTGCGCAGGGCCACCAGCTGCCCGGCCGCACCCGGGAGGCGCTCGGAGGCGAGCTCGGCGCGTACCGCATCGACCGGCCGGCCCGCGGCCACGGCGAGCCGCTCGCGCAGCGCGAAATAGCGCTGCGCCGTGCCGGGCGGGCTCGTGGCGGGTGGTTCGCCGAGTCCGGCCATGCGTTGCCATGCCACCTGCGCACTCCCGCCCAGCAGCGGTGCCTCGGCCTCCAGCAGCGAGCGCTCGTAGAGCTGGGCCGGCGTCGAGCCGGCAGGCAAGGTCGCGAGCACGCGCTGTACGTTGGTGGCGCTGCCGGCGGCCAGCCATTCGTGCGCCGCGACCAGCATGAGGTCGATGCGCTCGCCGAGGGCGCGGGTCGCCGCCGCCTGTTCATACAGGCGCGCCGCGCGCGCGTGATCGCCCTGGCGGGCCGCGGCGGCGGCGCCCTGCTGATCCGCTGCGCCGGGCCAGGCGGCAGTACCGGGTGCCGGCAGCGGTGGCGGCAGCGATGCGCAGGCGGCGAACGCGAGGGCGCACACGGCGGCCAGTGCGGGCGCCCACGCGGAGGCCGGCGCGGTGGCCACGCGGCGCGAAGGGCGGAGGGCTGGGGTCGGTTGCATGAACAGGATCCTGCTACCTTTGGGCCTGCGCACCAGTCGCGCGCGGTGAACGGAGAATTATAGTGGCTCAGGGCCGCCTCGACGTCGTTGGCACCCCGATCGGCAATCTCGGCGACCTGAGCCCGCGGGCGCGCGACGCGCTCGCACAGGCCGATCTCGTGGCTGCAGAGGATACGCGGCACACCGGCCAGTTGCTCAGCGCGATCGGGGTATCAGCCAGACTGGTGTCGCTGCACGACTACAACGAGGACGCCCGCGTCGAAGGTCTGGTCGCGCAGCTGCTCCAGGGCAGCGTGATCGCGCTGGTCAGTGATGCCGGAACGCCGCTGGTGTCTGACCCGGGATTCGCACTGGTGCGCGCTGCCGCCGCGGCGGGCATCACGTGCGCGCGATCCCGGGCGCTTCCGCAATGACCGCCGCGCTCAGTGTCGCCGGGCTTCCGACCGACCGCTTCGTGTTCGAGGGCTTTCTGCCGGTCCGCGCCGCCGAGCGACGCGAAGTGCTCGCGCGTCTCGCCGGCGAGGCGCGCACGCTGGTGTTCTTCGAGGCGCCGCATCGCATTGCCGCGACGCTCGCCGATCTCGCCGCGGCCTTTGGCGCCGCACGCCCCGTGGTCCTCGCGCGCGAACTGACCAAGCTGCACGAAACGGTCTACCGTGGATCGCTCGGCGAGCTGTGCGCCCTCGCGCAGTCGGACGCCAATCTCGCACGCGGCGAGATCACGCTGCTGGTCGAGGGCGCGCGCGATGCGCCCGGTGCCGCGTCGAACGCGCCGCTGCTGCGCCGCGCACTGCAGCTGCTGCTGCCGGAGCTGCCGGTATCGCGCGCCGCGGCGATCGCCGCGCAGCTCGCCGGAGTGCGCCGCAGCGAGGCCTACGAGCTGGCACTGCAGTTGCAACGCGGCAGTCGCGCGCCAGTGGGTCCCGCTGCGGGCCCGCCGGCGCAGCCGGGCGAATCCGATTGAGTCGCCGGGCACGAGCCAGTAAGGTGCAGGCGCGGAGAGTCGGCTGGACAGTCGCTGCGTTTCGCCCGCGGAAACGTGGAGGAAAGTCCGGGCTCGGCGGGCAGGGTGCCAGGTAACACCTGGGGGGCGTGAGCCCACGGAAAGTGCAACAGAGAGCAGACCGCCGAAGCGCCGGTCACGGTGCTGGCAAGGGTGAAACGGTGCGGTAAGAGCGCACCGCGTCGGTGGCAACATTCGACGGCACGGCAAACCCCACCTGGAGCAAGGCCAAATAGGGAAGTCGCAGCCCCCGCAAACGGGGCTGCAGCGCGAGCCCGCGCGTGCTTCCGGGTAGGCCGCTTGAGGCGCGCGGTGACGTGCGTCCCAGAGGAATGACTGTTCTCGACAGAACCCGGCTTACAGGCCGACTCTCCGCTCTTGTCGAGATTTACTGCTCAAGTTCCTGATCTCTAAAGAAACCCATTACGCGTCCCGCGCATGGCGTGGCGACCCGGCCTCCCGCTTTAGCGTAAGTGCCTACTGCGCTTCAGAAATTTCCCATTCAAACGTTGACACGCGCGTGTCGGCGTTTCTATAGTGGCGCCAAGTGGGTGAAAGTGGGAAGAAATGGGCCAATTGGCTCCGTTCATATGTTCCGCGGTGCAGCAAAAGTCACGTTGGACGACAAGGGGCGGCTGGTCATCCCGGCGCGCTACCGCGAGCGCCTGTTCGAGCGCTCGACCGGTCAGCTGGTCGTGACCGTCGACCGCGACGGCGAGTGCCTGCTGATCTACCCGCTCGGTGACTGGGAACAGGTCGAACGCCGGCTGATGGAGCTGCCGAGCCTGCATGCGCAGTCGCGCCGGCTGCAGCGGCTGATGGTCGGCCACGCGACGGACCTGGCGCTGGACGGCCATGGCCGGATGCTGCTGCCCCCGGAATTGCGTGAATTCGCAGGCCTGGCCCGGCACGCGATGCTGATCGGGCAGGGCAACCGCTGCGAGCTGTGGGACGAGACCCGGTGGCTGGAGCGACGCGACTTCTGGCTCAAGAGCGAAGCTGCGAGCACCGAGCTGCCGGCCGAACTGGGTTCGCTCGCGCTCTGACGGGCGCAGGCGTCACGTTGTCTGGGGGCTGAGGGAGTTGGATGAGCACACGCCGGTGCTTATCGAAGAGGTGCTCGAGGCTCTGGCGGTGCGTCCTGCCGGCCTCTACGTCGACGCGACCTTCGGTCGCGGCGGGCATACGCAGCGGCTGCTCGAGGCGCTCGGACCCGAAGGCCGCGTCCTCGCCTTCGACCGCGATCCGGCCGCCATCGCGGCCGGGCACGCACGCTTTGCCGCGGAGCCGCGCCTGCGCCTGTTCCACGGCGAGTTCGGCCAGCTGGCCGCGCTCGTGCGCGCGCAGGCGCCTGGCGCGTGCTGCGACGGCATCCTGTTCGACCTGGGCGTCTCCTCGCCGCAGCTCGAATCGGCCGCGCGCGGCTTCAGCTTCGTCCGCGACGGTCCGCTCGACATGCGCATGGATCCGACGCGCGGGCGAACCGGTTTCCGCATGGCTCGCCGAAGCGGGCCGCGATGAGATGCGCGACGTGATCGCCCGCTCGGCGAGGAACGCTTTGCGCGGCGCATCGCCAGCGCGATCGTGCGCGCACGCGCCGAGGCGCCGCTGCGCGACCACCGCCGCGCTCAGCGCGCTGGTCGCGCGTGCCGTGCGCACCCGCGAGCCCGGCCAAGCACCCGGCCACCCGCACCTTCCAGGCGCTGCGCATGCTTCGTCAACGACGAACTGGGACAGCTGGAGCGCGGGCTCGCCCAGGCGCTCGACGCTGCTCGCGCCCGGGGGGCGGCTGGCGGTGATCAGCTTCCATTCGCTGGAGGACCGCATCGTCAAGGAATTCATCCGCACGCACTCCGAACCGGATCCCGCGCTGGCCGGACTGCCGACGCTGCCCGCAATGGCCGCGCCGCGGCTGCGCCGCATCGGGCGCAAGCGCCGTGCCAGCGAGCAGGAGATTCGCGCCAATCCCCGCGCCCGCAGTGCGTTGCTGCGCGTGGCCGGGAGGGTTCGCGTGAGCCGCAGCGCTGGCCTGGTGGTGCTCACGCTCGCGTTGTGGTGCGCGGTGCTCGGCTCGGCGGCCGGCGCGATCTGGAGCAAGTACCGCGCGCGCGAGCTGTTCGTGCAGCTCGAGCGGCTGCGTAGCGATCGCGACGCGCTCGATGCGGAGTGGGGCCGGCTGCAGCTCGAGCAGAGCGCCTGGTCGACCTACGCGTTCGTCGAGCGGGTCGCGAGCGAACGGCTGCACATGAGTATCCCGGACCCGCACGACATCGAGATCCTCGCACCATGAAGCTCTGGCGCGTCCGGGGGACGGGTCGCGGCACGCGCCGCGGCGAGCCCGTGCGCCCTGGCGCGTCGCGGGCCACCGCTTACTCGTTCGGCCTGCGTCTGTGGCTGTTGTTCGGCGTGCTGCTCGCGGCCGCCGTGGCACTGATGGGGCGAGCCGTCGACCTGCAGCTGGTCGACCATGGATTCCTGGCACAGCAGGGTGACGAGCGCTTTTCGCGCGTCGCGGCGATTCCGGCGCACCGCGGAACCGTTACCGATCGCAACGGCGAGCCACTGGCGGTCAGTACCCCGGTGGATTCGGTGTGGGTGAACCCGAAGGAACTCGGCGCCGACCTCGATCCGCTGGCGCACCTGGCAGGCGCGCTGGGGCAGGACCGGCAGGAGCTGCGGCGGCGCGTGAGCAGCAACGGCGATCGCGACTTCCTGTACGTCGTACGCGGGCTCGAGCCGGCCGATGCGCGCCGCGTGAAGGCCCTGAACCTGCCAGGGGTCTATCTGGCGCGCGAATTCCGGCGCTACTACCCCGCCGGCGAGGTCACGGGCCACGTGCTCGGCTTCACCAGCATCGATGACGTCGGGCAGGAAGGCGCGGAGCTGGCATTCGACAACTGGCTCGGCGGCGAGGACGGCGCCAAGCGGGTGATCCAGGACAGCAAGGGACGCAAGGTCGAGGACATCGAGAGCATCCGGCCCGTGAGGCCGGGCCGCGACCTGTCCTTGAGCATCGACCTGCGCATCCAGTACCTCGCCTACCGGGAGCTCAAGAGCGCCATCCTCGAGAACCGCGCCCGCGCCGGTTCGATGGTGGTGCTCGACGTCCAGACGGGCGAAGTGCTGGCAATGGTGAACCAGCCGGCCTACAACCCGAACGATCGCGAGCAGCTGACTCCGGCCGCCTACCGCAATCGCGCCGCGACCGACCTGTTCGAGCCGGGCTCGAGCATCAAGCCGTTCATCATCGCCGCCGGGCTCGCTTCCGGACGCTTCAACGCCGGCAGCACGATCGACACCAGCCCGGGGTTCATCCAGGTCGGTGCCGTGACCTTCCCGGACGAACACAACCTCGGCGTGATCGACCTGGCGACCGTGCTGGCGAAATCCTCGAACGTCGGCATGGCGAAGCTCGCGCTGCAGCTCGACCCACAGCAGATCTGGAGCACGCTGAGCCGCCTCGGGTTCGGCGAGGTCACGAGCAGCGGCTTCCCGGGCGAGTCGGCCGGCGTGTTCTCGAACTTCTCGCACTGGCGCGCGATCACCATCGCGACGCTGTCGCACGGCTATGGCATCTCCGTCACGCCACTGCAGCTCGCGCAGGCCTACGCGACGGTCGGTGCGCTGGGCGAACGCCTGCCGCTGTCGATGGTGCGCGTCGATGCGCCGCCGGCCGGCGAGCGCGTGCTCGATGCCGGGGTGTGCCGTTCGCTGATCTCGCTGCTCGAAGCGGTCACGACCCAGGAAGGCGCGACCGGGGTGCGCGCGCGCATCCCCGGCTATCGCGTCGCCGGCAAGACCGGTACCGCATGGAAGTCGAGCAACGGCACCTACTCGAAGGATCGCTATACCTCGGTATTCGCCGGCATCGCACCCGCCAGCAATCCGCGGCTCGCGGCGGTGGTCGTGATCGACGAGCCGACCGCCGGAAAATTTCTCGGCGGGGACGTGTCGGCCCCGGTGTTCTCGGCCGTGATCGGGCGCGCGCTGCGGCTGCTGGCGGTCGCGCCCGACGATGTCGCCGCACCCGGGACGCCGTGGGTACGCGGAGCGCAGGTGGCGCAGCGATGAACGCCGGACCAGACGGCCGACGGCGCGCGCTGCGGGACGTGCTCGATGGGCTGGCCGAGGTGCCGGCCGGTGTCGAGATCTCCGATCTCACCCAGGACAGCCGCGCGGTGCGGCCGGGCGCCGCGTTCCTGGCCTGCCGCGGACGCGCGCACCACGGCCTCGAGTACGCGGCGGCGGCGGCGGGCGCAGGAGCGCGCGCGATCCTGTGGGAGCCGGCTCCGGGTATCGCCGCGCCGCTCGTGGACGACTCGGTCCTCGTGCGCGCGGTGCCGGCCCTGAGCGCACAGCTCGGGCCGATCGCCGACCGGTTCTTCGATTCGCCGTCGGCCAGCCTGACCGTGGCCGGCATCACCGGCACCAATGGCAAGACCACCTGCGCCTGGCTGCTGTCGCAGGCACTGAACCTGCTCGGGCGTCCGGCTGCCTACATCGGCACCCTTGGCGCCGGCGTACCCGGACCCGCCGGGCTCGACGCCATCGCGGCGGACATGGCCGCTCCTGCCGCCGCGCTGACCACACCCGATGCCATACAGCTGCAGCGCCTGCTGTACACGCTGCGCGCGCGTGCCGTCACTGCCGTCGCGATGGAGGTCTCCTCGCACGCGCTCGACCAGGAGCGCTGTGCCGGGACGCGCTTCCATACCGCCCTGTTCACGAACCTGACGCGCGATCATCTCGACTACCACGGTGACATGGACGCCTACGGTGCGGCCAAGGCCCGGCTGTTCGACTGGCCCTCGCTCGTGGTCCGGGTGATCAACGTCGATGATCCGTTCGGGCGCGCACTGGCACAGCGCTGCCTGGCTGGCCCGTTGCGCACACGACTGGTGCTGACCTCGCGCGCATGCGGTGACTGGCATCCGGATGGAACCGACTTCGTGCACGCGAGCGCGCTCGAGTCGCGGGACACCGGCCTCCAGCTGCAGATCACCAGTTCGTTCGGCACCGCCCGTCTGGCGAGCACGCTGATCGGCGAGTTCAACGCCGACAACCTGCTCAGCGTGCTGGCGGTGCTGCTCGGCTGGAACGTGCCGCTCGAAGCGGCCTGTGCCGCACTCGCGCGCTGCGCGGCTCCGCCCGGACGCATGCAGCCGTTCGGTGGCGGCAGCCTGCCGCTGGTGCTGGTCGACTACGCGCATACCCCGGATGCGCTCGCCAAGGCGCTCTCGGCCGCGCGACGCCACTGCCGCGCGCGCCTGTACTGCGTGTTCGGCTGCGGCGGCGAACGCGATGCCGGCAAGCGCGAGCCGATGGGGCGCATCGCCGCGCTGGGTGCCGATGAGATCGTGATCACCGATGACAATCCGCGCCACGAGGATCCGGATCGGATCGCGCAGGCCATCCAGCGGGGCGCAGCCGCCGCGGATGCCGCGGGGCGCACGCGCATCGTGCACGATCGCGCGGCCGCGATCGGCTGGGCGCTGGCGCGGGCGCAGCCAGGCGACGTGGTGCTGGTCGCCGGCAAGGGACACGAGGACTGGCAGCTGGTCGGCCACGAGCGGCGCGCATTCAGCGATGCCGCGATGGTGCAGTCCGGGCTCGCCGCGCGGGGAACCGCATGATCCGCACGCTCGGCGAGTTCGCCGCCGCCTGCCACGGTCAGCTGCAGGGTGCGGACCGGGAGTATCGACGAGGTCGCGATCGATACGCGCCGCCTGGCCCCCGGCAACCTGTTCGTCGCCCTCAAGGGCCAGCACGCGGACGGACACAGCTTCCTGCCCGCGGCGCAGGCGGCCGGCGCGGCCGGCGCACTGGTATCGCAGCGCGCCGAGCTGGCGTTGCCGCAGATCCTGGTGTCCGACGTCGAGCAGGCGCTCAGTGCCGCGGCGTGCGCCGCGCGTGCACGGTTCCACGGCGTCGTGATCGGCGTCGCCGGCAGCAACGGCAAGACCACGGTCAAGGAGATGCTCTCGACGATCCTGGCGCGCGGTGGCGCGTGTCTCGCCACGCGCGGCAACCTGAACAACCACCTCGGCGTGCCCATGACGCTGCTGCGGCTTCGGGACTCGCACCGCAGCGCGGTCATCGAGATGGGCGCCAACCGCGCGGGCGACGTCGCGCAGCTGGTGCGGATCGCGCAGCCGTCCATCGGCCTGGTGACCAATGCGGGTGCCGAGCACCTCGAGGGCTTCGGCTCGCTGGAGGGCGCCGCGCGAGCCGAAGGCGAGATGGTGGCCGGACTGCCCCTGGATGGGGCGGCAATCATCAACGCCGACGATGCGTTCGCCGCGCTGTGGCAGGCCATGAGTGCGGCGCCCACCGTCACGTTCGGGCTGCGGCCCGACGCGGATTTCCGCGCCGAGGAACTGCACTGGGAAGCGCACGCGGACGGCTTCCGGGCCGGATTCCGCCTGGTCTGCCCGCAGGGGACGACACCGGTCACGCTGCAGCTCGCCGGCCGGCACAACGTGCAGAACGCGCTGGCCGCGGCGGCCGCGGCCGTGAGCGCCGGCGCCACGCTGCCGGACGTCGCTGCCGGGCTGGCGGCGATGCGGGCGGTCAAGGGGCGCCTGCAGCTGCATCGCACCCGCCACGGCGCATGGCTGATCGACGACTCCTACAACGCGAATCCGAGCTCGGTGCGGGCCGGCCTGGAGGTGCTCGCCGAGCTGCCGGGCCGGCGCTGGCTCGTGCTCGGCGACATGGCCGAGCTCGGGGGCTTCGCCGACGCGAGCCATCGGGAGATCGGTGAATTCGCGCGCGCCGTCGGCGTCGAGCGCCTGTATGCGTTCGGGCCGCTCGCGGGCCTGGCGGCCGACGCGTTCGGGGCCGGGGCGCGGCGCTTCGACGCGCCCGCCCAGCTCGCGCACGCGCTCGACGGGGAGCTGAGTCCCGAAGTGCGGGTGCTGGTGAAGGGTTCGCGCAGCAACCGGCTCGAACGCGTCGTGGACGCGCTCGTGGCGCCGGGACCGGCGTAGGGGCGCCGGCGCCGTGCTGTACTGGCTCGCCAAGCTGCTGTCCGCGCGCTACACGGTATTCCACGTGTTCTCCTACCTGACGCTGCGCGCGATCCTGTCGGTGATGTCGGCCCTGAGCATCGCGCTGCTGGTCGGTCCGCAGATGATCGCCAGGCTGTCCTACCACCAGATAGGGCAGGTCGTGCGCGCGGACGGCCCGAGCTCGCACCAGCCGAAGGCCGGCACGCCGACGATGGGCGGTGCCCTGATCATCGTCGCGATCCTGGTGAGTACGCTGCTGTGGTCCGACCTGCGCAACCGCTTCGTCTGGATCACGCTGGGCGTGACCGTCGGGTTCGGCGCGATCGGATTCTGGGACGACTACCTGAAGCTGGTGGTCGGCAGTTCACGCGGACTGATTCCGCGCTGGAAGTACTTCTGGCAGTCGGTGCTCGGGCTCGGCGCCGCCGTGCTGCTGTACGCGAGCGCCAAGGTGCCGGCGGAGACCGATTTCTTCGTGCCGTTCTTCAAGAGCGTGAGCGTGCCGCTCGGAGCCTTCGGCTTCATCGCGCTCGCCTACCTCATGATCGTCGGCATGAGCAATGCGGTGAACCTGACCGACGGGCTCGACGGCCTCGCAGTGATGCCGGCCGCGATGGTCGCGGGGGCGCTCGGGATCTTCGCGTACGCCAGCGGCAACGCGATCTTCGCGCACTACCTGGACATCCCGGCCATACCCCAGGCCGGGGAGCTGCTGATCTTCTGCGGCGCGCTCGGCGGCGCCGGGCTCGGCTTCCTGTGGTTCAACGCCTATCCGGCCCAGGTATTCATGGGCGACATCGGTGCGCTCGCGCTCGGCGCCGCCCTCGGCGTGGTCGCGATCATCGTACGCCAGGAGATCGTCGCGCTCGTGATGGGCGGCATCTTCGTGCTCGAGACCGCCTCGGTGATCCTGCAGGTCGCCTCGTACAAGACCACCGGCCGCCGCCTGTTCCGGATGGCACCGATCCACCACCACTTCGAGCTCAAGGGCTGGGCGGAACCGAAGGTGATCGCGCGCTTCTGGATCATCACGTTCCTGCTCGTGCTGGCGGGCCTTTCGACCCTGAAGCTGCGATGAACGGCCCTTCCCACCCCGATCCGCTCGCACATGCGCTCGCCGGCGGGCCGGCGCGCGCGCTCGTCGTCGGTGCCGGCCTGACGGGACTGTCGGTCGCGCGCCTGCTGCTCGCGCGCGGCATCGCCGTCGCGGTCACCGATACGCGCGATGCGCCACCGGAGCTCCCGGCGCTGCGCGCGCTGGCCGCGCAGAGCGGTAGGGTCCTCACGGTGCGCACCGGCAGCCTCGATGCGACGCTGCTCGCGCAGGCCGATCTGGTGATCGTATCCCCGGGCGTTGCGACCACCGGCCCGTTCTTCGAGGCCGCGCGCGCGCGCCGTCTGCCGATCGTCGGGGACATCGAACTGTTCGCGCGCGCTGGCCGCCGCGCCGGTCGCCGGCATCACCGGCACCAACGGCAAGAGCACCGTGACGACGCTGCTGGCAGGCATCGCCGCGCGCGCCGGAGTCGCGGTGCGCGCCGGGGGCAATCTGGGCCCTCCGGCACTGGAGCTGCTGGCCGCGGACGCCGCGCTGTACGTGCTCGAGATCTCGAGCTTCCAGCTCGAGACCACGGACTCGCTGCGACTCAAGGCCGCCGCGGTGCTGAACGTGACGCCCGATCACCTGGACCGCTATCCCGACCTCGCCAGCTACGCGCGCGCCAAGGCGCGCATCTATGCGCAGTGCGACGTGGCCGTGGTCAACCTGGACGATCCGTGGGTTCCTGCCATGATCCGGCACGCGCAGCCCTGCTTGAGTTTCTCGCTGCGCGACGGGGCGCGGGCCGACTACACCTTGCAGGCCCTCGGTGGCGCCGCGTGGCTGGCGCGGCGCGGCGAGCCGCTGCTGCCTCTCGCGCAGCTGCGGATCTCGGGCGCGCACAACGCCGCCAATGCGCTCGCGGCGCTGGCGCTGGCCGAGGCGCTGGCGCTGCCTGCCGGCGCGGCGCTCGAGGAGCTGCGCAGCTTTCCCGGCCTCGCGCATCGCACGCAGTGGATCGCCGAGGTGCGCGGTGTGCGCTTCATCAACGATTCGAAGGGCACGAACGTCGGGGCGACCGTGGCCGCGGTGTCCGGCTTGCCCGGGCCGCTGCTGCTGATCCTCGGCGGCGATGGCAAGGGCCAGGACTTCCGGCCGCTGCGCGCCGCCTTCGACGGCAAGGTGCGCTATGCGGCCCTGATCGGCCGCGACGCGGATGCGATCGCCCGCGCGCTCGCCGGCATCTGCGAGTGCGAGCATGCCGCCAGCCTCGAGGAGGCGGTGCAGCGCGCGGCGCGGCGCGCCCTGCCGGGCGAGACCGTGCTGCTGTCCCCCGCCTGCGCCAGCCTCGACATGTTCCGCAACTATGCCCACCGCGGCAGCGTATTTGCCGAGGCCGTGCAGAGGCTGGTCGCATGAGCTCGACCGCGACCCTCGATGCCGTCGCCGCAGCGCGCACGCGCTCGCCGGCGCTCGACGTGCCGACGGTCGTGCTGACGCTCTCGATCCTGCTGCTCGGACTGGTCATGGTCACCTCGGCTTCGATCACGATCGCCGGCCGCGACGGTGACCCGTTCGCCTACCTGGAGCGCCAGGTGGTGCTGGTGCTGCTCGGACTCGTGGCTGCGGCCGCGAGCTTCGCGCTGCCGACCCGTCGGCTCGAGCAGGCGGCCGTGCCGCTGCTGTGGGTCGCGATCGCGCTGCTGCTGGCCCTGTTCGTGCCGGGGCTCGGGCATCTCGTGAATGGCAGCCGGCGCTGGCTGCGCATCGCCGGCCTGAACTTCCAGGCGTCCGAGGCTGCGCGGGTGCTGACCCTGATCTACCTCGCGAGCTACGCGGTGCGGTACGAGGAAGCACTGCGCAGCGGCTTCGGCGGACTCGCGCGGCCGCTCGGGCTGCTGGCGGTGATCGCGTTGCTGCTGCTGCTCGAACCGGACTTCGGCGCGGCCAGCGTGCTGTTCCTGACCGGCTTCGGCGTACTGTTCCTGGCGGGCGCGCGGCTGCGCTGGGTGCTGGCGATGCTGCTGGCGGCCGGCGGCTCGATGACGCTGCTGGTGCTGTTCTCGGACTACCGCATGCGCCGCCTGACGGCGTTCCTCGATCCATGGGCCGACCCGTACCATACCGGCTTCCAGCTCACCCAGTCGCTGATCGCGATCGGCCGCGGGGCCTGGTTCGGCGTCGGGCTCGGCGCGAGCGTGCAGAAGCTGTTCTACCTGCCCGAGGCGCATACGGATTTCCTGTTCGCGGTACTGGCGGAAGAACTCGGCCTGGTCGGGGTCGCGATCACGCTCGCGCTGTTCCTCGCGCTCAGCTGGCGCGCGCTGCTGATCGCGCGCCGCGCCTACGAGGCCGGGCTGAAGTTCCCGTGCTACCTGGCCGCCGGGTTTGGATTGTGGCTCGGCGCCCAGGCGTTCGTGAACATCGGCGTGAACATGGGCGCGCTCCCGACCAAGGGGCTGACGCTGCCGCTGATGAGCTACGGGCGCAGCAGCCTGATCACGACCATGGCCTGGCTCGGCATCGTGCTGCGCGTGCACTACGAGACCACGCACGGTACGCGTCGCCCGGCGCGCGAGGGCCGGGCATGAGCGCGCCGGCCCCGACGCGGGCGCCGCGCGCGCTGATCATGGCCGGCGGTACCGGCGGCCACGTGTTCCCCGCGCTCGCGCTGGCGCGAGAGCTGCGCGCGCGTTCCTGGCAGGTGGTCTGGCTCGGCACCCGCCGCGGCCTGGAAGCGCGGATCGTGCCGGCCGAGCAGATACCGCTCGAGTGGCTCGACATCGGCGGCCTGCGCGGCAAAGGGATGCTGGTGTGGCTCATCGCGCCGCTGCGACTCGCGCGCGCGCTCGCGCAGGCGCTGCTGGTCATGCGCCGGCAGCGGCCCGCGCTGGTCGTCGCCTTCGGCGGCTTCGTCGCCGGCCCCGGCGGCCTGGCGGCCTGGCTGCTGCGCCGGCCGCTCGTGGTGCACGAACAGAATGCCGTCGCGGGCCTGACCAACCGCTGCCTGGCACGCCTGGCGCGCCGTGTGCTCACCGCCTTTCCGGGCAGCTTCGCGCCGCGCGTACACGCGCAGGTGGTCGGTAACCCGGTGCGGCGCGAGATCGCGCAGCTCGCCCCGCCCGCGCAGCGCCTGCAGGACCGCCAGGGCGCGCTGCGTGTGCTGGTGCTGGGCGGCAGCCAGGGCGCCGCGCGCCTGAACGCCATCGTGCCGTTCGCGCTCGCGCGTCTCGCGGCCGAGGTGCCGCTCGAAGTGCGACACCAGTCGGGTGAGCGCTGGCTCGAACCGGCTCGCCGCCACTATGCCGATGCCGGCGTGCGCGTGCGGCTCGATGCGTTCATCGACGACATGGCCGACGCCTACGCCTGGGCGGACCTCGTGATCTGCCGCGCCGGTGCCCTGACCATCTCGGAACTCGCCGCGGCCGGAGTGGGCTCGGTGCTGGTGCCGTTCCCGGCCGCCACGGACGATCACCAGACGCGCAACGCCGCGTTCCTGGTGCGCGAGGGCGCGGCGGTCACGATCGCCGACCGCGAGCTCGGCGTCGAGCGACTCGCGCAGGAGCTCGAGCCCCTGTGCCGGGGCCGCGGCCGGCTGCTGGACATGGCCGAGCGCGCTCGCGCGCTCGCCCGTCCGCACGCCGCCGCGGAACTCGCCGATGCCTGCGTGGCGCTGCTCGACGCGTCGCGCCTCGGAGCCGCGGCATGAGCCGCGTCATGCCGGTCAATGCGCGCATGCGCCGCATCGAGAGCATCCACTTCGTCGGCGTCGGCGGCAGCGGCATGGGCGGCATCGCCGAGGTGCTGCTGAACCTCGGCTACCGGGTGTCGGGCTCCGACCTGAAGTCGAATCCGGTCACCGAGCGGCTCGCGCGCCTCGGTGCCGTGATCCACATCGGTCATCGCGCCGAACAGGTCGCGCACGCCGACGTCGATCGTGGTCTCGAGCGCGGTCGCGCCGGACAATCCGGAGGTGCTGGCGGCGCTCGCGCGGCGCGTCCCGGTCGTGCCGCGCGCGGAGATGCTCGGCGAGCTGATGCGCTTCCGCGAGTGGATCGCCGTCGCGGGCACGCACGGCAAGACCACGACCACGAGCCTGATCGCGAGCGTGCTGGCCGAGGGCGGCGAGGATCCGACCTTCGTGATCGGCGGCCTGCTCAAGAGCGCCGGCAGCAATGCGCGGCTCGGCGCGGGACGCTACCTGGTGGCGGAGGCCGACGAGAGCGATGCGTCCTTCCTGCACCTGCAGCCGGTGATCG